>NZ_BAABJX010000008.1:0-3346 GCF_039543525.1 Algivirga pacifica | reverse complement strand
CTTCCGTGCAACAACGTTTTCAGAGGCATGGAAAAGCCAATCAGTTAATTCATGACACTACCGATTTTTTATTGGTACAAGACATTACCGATTAGTAGAGGGGAAGAGAGTTTTGTGTATAAACTTTTATTAACTCCGGTTCCATATAGTTGACTTCTCTGTGATGAAATTTGAGTGTTCAGCAATAGGTATTTATTAATATTCAAAATGATATGGAACAGAAAGAGATGACTGGTAAGGTAATTGGAGGTGCAATGCAGGTATATAATTATTTGGGTAATGGCTTTCAGGAAGTGATTTACCAAAGAGCTTTGGCTATTGAGTTTAGGGATAGACATATAGAATTTCAGAGAGAGTTTTCCATGCCGATCTTTTATAAAGGAGAACAAGTGGGAACTCGTAGAGTAGACTTTCTAGTAGAGGGAGATATTATGCTAGAGTTAAAGGCTGTGATACAACTTCAAGATGTTCATCTTGCTCAAGCTAAAAATTATTTAGAGGCATATCGGGTGAGAACAGGACTCCTGATTAATTTCGGAGCTGCTGGAGGGTTGCAGTTCAAACGGCTATTCAATAACAAACAAAGGCCGGGATAATCAGGATAACCGGGATAATCAGGATGGCCAGGATGACTAAGATTAAAAGGATAAAAGGATGAGTCAGGATTAATAAGGAATGATTGCTTATTTACCTTTCTGGAATTTAGAGTCTAAAGGAAATTCTTCGATAAAAATCCTACTAATCTTTTAGATCCTGATTATCCTGGTCCTTGTTTGTTGAAATTGTATTACCTTTGCTCCCCTATACTTATTAATTAGGTCAATCGCTTACAGTTTATTGCTCAGTATTTTATGCTCTGCCTATAAACGGGAAATCATAAGCGATAACGGATAAACGAAGACAAGATGCAAACCAGCTACATATACGACATCAAGGAGATGCTGTATACTTTCCAATTGTGGATAGAGAAGCAGACCCTTAAGCCATTCGTTAAAGTATATTCTCACCCTCGTTCGGGAACACACTTCTCCGAGGCTTTTTTGGGAAAGAACTTTTATCAGAAATTTGATCTATCCAAGAAGAATATCACTTGGGGCCATTGGGCTAACAGAGCTGTGAATGAAGAGGGAAACCCCTATCAAGAACTATTTGGTTCCCATTTTTTTCCAAATAAGAAGATACTAAAATCCAATAAACCAATGTTATACATGGTGAGGGATGGCAGGGCAGTAGCCTACTCTATCTGGAAGACGGCAAACTTTATCCATCCCAAACATCAAGGAATCTCTTTTTCGGATTTTTTAAGGATGCCACTAGATTGGAGCGGAACTCCTTCGATTCAGGTAGATGCACCTACTATGACAATCGCAGAGCATTGGAAGCAGCACGTAGAGGAATGGGAAAAGCTAGCGAGCACGAAGTCCAATATCTTGATCGTACGCTATGAGGACTTAAAGGACAATCCCTATGAGGTCTATCAAACGATCCGCAAAAAGTTTTTCCCAAAGCAAAAAGAGCTGGCACCTATCGAGTTGGATACGGTGAGTAAGCCTATTGGTCTATTGCCTAATAAGGGGCAAAAAGATAGCTGGAAAAGCCACTTTACAGAGGAGGACAATGCGTACTTTTTGGAGATGGTGGGGGAAGATTACAAATGGCTCAGTGGGGAAGTTGTTGAATCGTTGAATTTCACCACTTCGTGATGAGTTGAATTGAGCTTCGCTCGTTGATTCGAGTTGAATCGTTTATTGAATTCAATAAACGATTCAACTCGAATCAACTCACCAAAGGTGAAATTCAACGATTCAACGGTTCAACCATCTGAGCTCCTGCGAAGCTGACTTTTACGCAGTGCATTTAGCATATTGGCTACTTTGGAGCAAAGGGCTTTAATTTTATCGTACCGCTCACTCGAGAGGTAATCTAAATCAATCGCAAGTATTAGTTGACAGTTTACTTCCATAAGTGAGCTGAATGCCACTTGCGTAAAATGGGCTTGATCTTTATAGGAAGTACGGGAAGTGCCTTCTGCAATATTGGAAGGGACGGAGATTACAGCTCGTTGTATTTGAGAAGAAAGACCGTATTGTTCTTCTTTAGGGAAAGTTTTGGTAATGCAGTACACTTCTTTGACAAGTTGTCGACTAAGGTGCCAAACTTCTAATTTTTCAAAAGGTAATTGATAAGACATAGCAGTGTAATTGGGTTAATATGTATAAGATGGCTAATTTCACTGCTCATATACAGCGTTGAATCGTTGAATTTCACCTTCGGTGAGATGAATTGAGCTTTGCTCGTTGATTCGAGTTGAACTGTTGACTGACTCAATTTTAATTGAATACTTAGTTATAATCGATCAATAAACAAATCAACTCGAATCAACGAGCGAAGCTCAATTCAACGATTCAACGATTCAACAAAAAAGTATGGACAAGCAATATACTGATACTTGGGACACCATTATTGAGCCCCAAAAAAGTCTTTTTCACCTCAACCTACAGGAAGTCTGGAAATACAGAGACCTCCTGATCATGTTCGTTAAGAGGGATTTTGTAACCTATTATAAGCAGACCATATTGGGACCACTGTGGTTCCTGATACAACCCCTGTTTACCACCATCACCTATGTGTTTATTTTTGGAAATGTAGCGAAGATCTCTACGGATGGATTGCCGCAGATCCTCTTTTATATGGCAGGGGTGACGGCCTGGAATTATTTTGCTGATTGCTTCAACAAGACCTCTACCGTCTTCCGGGATAACCAGGGGATCTTTGGAAAAGTATACTTTCCAAGGCTGATCACACCTTTGGGGATCGTAGTGTCCAGCTTATTGAAGTTCGGGATACAGTTTATGCTATTCCTTGGGATCATGGGGTACTTTATGGTGACGGGAGCGGATATACAACCCAATAGTACCATTCTGTTACTACCATTGCTGGTGATGATGATGGCAGGATTGGCGCTAGGAGCCGGTATGATCATTACTTCTCTAACGACAAAGTATAGAGACCTTGTTTTCTTGTTGACGTTTGCGGTGCAGCTATTGATGTATGCGACTCCAGTGATCTATCCGATGTCTACCATCCCGTCAGAATACCAGATTTTTATTCAGGCCAATCCAATGGCTGGTATTATCGAAACTTTCCGTTATGCCTTCTTGGGGACGGGCGCTTTTAGTTGGGAGTTATTGGCTTATGACTTTGGGTTTATGGTGGTGTTGCTGGCTGTAGGGACGTTGATCTTTAATAAGACGGAGAGGAATTTCATGGACACCGTGTGATTGTTGAGGCGGCTTGCGCCGCTGGTTGAGCGCTTCGCTGTTGAGTGGAGCTTCGCTCCGTTGAG
>NZ_BAABJX010000007.1:0-101564 GCF_039543525.1 Algivirga pacifica | reverse complement strand
AGTTGAGGATCTAAGCAACCTAACGGCAGGCATGTATAGTGTGACGGTCACCGATGCAAATGGGTGTACGGCTGATACGATGTTTGTGTTGATCGATCCAACAGCGTTGTCGCTAAGTGGCAGTCGAGAGAATAACCTGTGTTCAGGAGATTCGACAGGTAGCATTGACTTGGGTGTAAGTGGCGGCGTCGGTCCATACAGTTATCTCTGGAATACTGGCTCAACGTCAGAGGATCTAAGCAACCTGACTGCAGGCATGTATAGCGTAACAGTAACCGATGCAAATGGGTGTACGGCTGATACGATGTTTGTGTTGATCGATCCAACAGCGTTATCGCTAAGTGGTAGCCTAGAGAACAACCTGTGTTCAGGAGATTCGACAGGTAGCATTGACTTGGGTGTAAGTGGCGGCGTCGGTCCATACAGTTATCTCTGGAACACGGGTGCAACATCAGAGGATCTAAGCAACCTAACCGCAGGTATGTATAGCGTAACGGTCACCGATGCGAATGGATGTACTGCCGATACAATGTTTGTATTGACAGATCCAACGGCGTTGTCGCTAAGTGGCAGTCGAGAGAACAACCTGTGTTCAGGAGATTCGATAGGTAGCATTGACTTGGGTGTAAGTGGCGGCGTCGGTCCATACAGTTATCTCTGGAACACGGGTGCAACATCAGAGGATCTAAGCAACCTAACCGCAGGTATGTATAGCGTAACGGTCACCGATGCGAATGGATGTACTGCTGATACGATGTTTGTGTTGACCGATCCAACAGCGTTGTCGTTAAGTGGTAGCCGAGAGAACAACTTGTGTTCAGGTGATTCGACAGGTAGCATTGACTTGGGTGTAAGTGGAGGAGTTGGTCCATACAGTTATCTCTGGAATACTGGCTCAACGTCAGAGGATCTAAGCAACCTAACTGCAGGTATGTATAGTGTAACGGTCACCGATGCGAATGGATGTACTGCCGATACAATGTTTGTATTGACCGACCCAACAGCGTTGTCGCTAAGTGGTAGCCGAGAGAACAATCTGTGTTCAGGTGATTCGACCGGTAGTATTGACTTGGGTGTAAGTGGCGGTGTTGGTCCATATAGTTATCTATGGAACACGGGTGCAACATCAGAGAATCTAAGCAACCTAACTGCAGGCATGTATAGCGTAACAGTAACCGATGCAAATGGATGTACTGCTGATACGATGTTTGTGTTGATCGATCCAACAGCGTTGTCGCTAAGTGGTAGCCGAGAGAACAATCTGTGTTCAGGTGATTCGACAGGTAGCATTGACTTGGGTGTAAGTGGCGGTGTTGGTCCATATAGTTATCTATGGAACACGGGTGCAACAGTTGAGGATCTAAGCAACCTAACGGCAGGCATGTATAGCGTAACAGTAACCGATGCAAATGGATGTACGGCTGATACGATGTTTGTGTTGATCGATCCAACAGCGTTGTCGCTAAGTGGTAGTCGAGAGAACAACTTGTGTTCAGGTGACTCCACCGGCAGTATTGATTTGGGTGTAAGTGGCGGCGTCGGTCCATATAGTTATCTCTGGAATATCGGCTCAACAGTTGAGGATCTAAGCAACCTAACTGCAGGTATGTATAGTGTGACGGTCACCGATGCGAATGGATGTACTGCCGATACGATGTTTGTATTGACCGATCCAACGGCGTTGTCGCTAAGTGGCAGTAGAGAGAACAACCTGTGTTCAGGAGATTCGACAGGCAGTATTGACTTGGGCGTAAGTGGCGGCGTTGGTCCATATAGTTATCTATGGAACACGGGTGCAACAGTTGAGGATCTAAGCAACCTAACGGCAGGTATGTATAGCGTAACGGTCACCGATGCAAATGGATGTACTGCCGATACGATGTTTGTATTGACCGATCCAACAGCATTGTCGCTAAGTGGCAGTAGAGAGAACAACCTGTGTTCAGGAGATTCGACAGGCAGTATTGACTTGGGCGTAAGTGGAGGAGTTGGTCCATACAGTTATCTATGGAACACGGGTGCAACAGTTGAGGATCTAAGCAACCTAACGGCAGGTATGTATAGTGTGACGGTCACCGATGCGAATGGATGTACTGCTGATACGATGTTTGTATTGACCGATCCAACAGCGTTGTCTGTTGAATGTAATGTAACCCCTATACTTTGTAAAGGAGACAGTACCGGTTCTATATCGGTTGCTTATTCTGGAGGAGTTATGGAGTATCAGATTCATGTAGAGAATGAAGACGCAAGTGTTTTGATTGACACCACCTCAATGACTGCGGGTCAGATGATGTTTGAAAACCTTCCAGCCGGAAGTTATACAGTAACGATTACGGATGCCAACAAGTGTGAGCAGGTATGTGAATCAAGTATCACAGAACCTGAAACAGAAGTAACTGTTGTTGCAGGCAGTACGGATGCGACTTCTCCTGGAGCTTCAGATGGCAGTGTCAATTCAATAGCACAGGGAGGAACACCATTTGTAACAATGGCAACACAGAATGCAAAAGTAGCGGCAACTCCAGTGAATGGTTACCTTTACGAATGGACCAATTCAGAAGGTCAGATAGTAGGTAATACTCCAGATATTGATGGCTTACCGGCAGGAGTATATACAGTAATGGTTACAGATAGCAACGGTTGTACAGCGACAGTCACTACGACAATTTCAGAACCTCGCTTCATTCCATGTCCTGAGGTACGTATGGTCGCCAATCCTAAGTTTAAGGAAGAAAGTTATCGTAATGCTTATGATGGAGCGATAGACGTAACGATTGAGGGAGGGAATGCGCCATACACTTATTTGTGGACAGGACCAAATGGATTTACGGCAACAACAGAGGACATAGAAGGTCTGACAATGGGACGCTATACCTTGAAGGTGGTCGATGCCAATGGTTGTGAGGCTTACTTCACTTATTATATCCGTGTAGAAAGAGATGATGCTTCAGGAGGCAGTTGTGAGGATGTAAGAATAACCGCTAGAGTAAAACAAGGTGGTGAAAGCTACCGAGGTGCTCAGGATGGTTTTGTTCAGGTGAACTTAATGGGAGGCCAAGAACCTTATCAGTATGAATGGATGGGAGCTAATGGATTCTATTCCAATGATAAAGATGTTCAAAAACTGTCAGCAGGTCAGTATACGTTGAGGGTCGTAGATCGTAATGGCTGTTCGGGATACTTCACTTACTTTGTTCGTATTGATGGTGAGCAAATGGAAAATACTTGTGGTACGGCCAGCATTTATGTGAATATTGCAGATATCCGACATGCTACCAGTGAACATTCTCAGGATGGTCATCTATATGTGACAGTACAGGGTGGTACAGCGCCATACCAATATCGATGGTTGGGTCCAAATGGTTTTGAGGCATACAATACAACAGAATTGGAAGGCCTTAATCCGGGAGTATATGAATTGCAAGTGGCCGATCGAAATGGATGTATTACGACCTTTAGTTATATGGTGAAAAATGCTACTTGTGAATACTTTGCTTATGCACAGTTCCTGGTAAAAGATGTTTCGACTATAGGAGCAAGTGATGGTGAAATTCAAATAGCAGGCCGTAAAGATCTAGAAGCAATACAATACGATTGGACAGGGCCAAATGGATTTACATCCTCCTCTAGAAGTCTTCAGGATTTGGAAGAAGGAACTTATCAGTTAACCATATTGAATATGATGGGATGTCGTAGTATCTATGAGTTTCAGGTGGGAGTGGAGAAAGAGGTGACAAATTGGGACGATGAGTTCAAAGTGTACCCTAATCCATCCAACGGGGACTTTATGGTCGAAGTGCCACAGCGTTTCTCTAATGCCGAACTTCAAGTGTATGATGCTAATGGTAGATTGGCACATACCGAAAAAGTGAATGGTAAGGAGAATAGGTTGAACCTAACAGGATTACCTAGTGGTATCTATGTACTGCGAGTGTTATCTAATAATGGTTCATTAACTGTAAAATTGATTATCGAAAATTAAAACAAGGAAAGGAGAGTCTGTGGGGTCTCCTTCTTTCTATTATTTTCAACAATGACAAAACTGTAAGCCTGTATGAAGCTGATGTTTCATACAGGCTTATTATTTATAATACAAGTTAATATAAAGTTAATATAAGGAGGTATTATCCAATATGATATGCTATTAACTTCAGTAAGTGATTGAAAATCAAACCTATGTTGACAGTGTTGAAACATGTGTGACAAAAGACTGAAGTACGTAAGTATGTTGTTATTTCAACTACTTATAGGGTTACCTTTACAGGCTCAGGAATACCAGCTATCTGGCTTTGTAAAGGATGCAGAAACTCAGGAAAGTATTATCGGAGCCAATGTTTTGGTTGAGGAACTTTCCATAGGAGATGCTACAGGTATAGAGGGAGAGTTTTCTATAAAGATACCCCAAGGGACTTATACTTTGATGGTATCTTTTGTAGGATATGAAACTCAAAAGAAGCAGATCTCTATAACGAATGATCAATCCTTGTTAATTCAACTTAAGCCTGATGCAGAACAACTGGAAGAAGTGAAGGTTTTCGGCAAAGCAAATAAGGAAAGTCAACAAGTACTGTTGGTTGAACGGCAGTCAGCAGATGTCATGCTGCAAAGTATTGGGGCTGAGGAAATGTCAGTCAAAGGCTTATCCACAGTGGAGGGAGCTCTTTCACAGGTGACAGGGATTAGTAAGGTTGGGGAGCAAGGAATTTTTATTCGTGGATTGGGAGACCGGTATAATAATGCCATTTTAAATGGATTGGTATTGCCCTCTACAAACCCTGACTTGAAAATGGCTGACCTTTCTATTTTTCCTTCAGGAATTGTTAAGAACCTACAGATCAGAAAAACCTTTGCACCTTCTTTATATGGTGATTTTGCTGGAGCAACAGCAGATATTATTACCAAGGATTATCCTTCTACATCTTTTTTGAAAATTGGATTAGGAGGTGGTATTAATACAATTGTCACCTTTACGGACTTTTTTCATTACCCAGATGGAGAATTAGAATTTCTGGGATTTACAGGGGATCGTCGAAACTTAGAGACCGTTCTACAGTCCGGTCAAATTTCTGAAGCTAATAGGCCTTTTTCGACCTCATGGGATAAGCAACAAAAAACAACTCCACCTGATTTTAATTTGGACTTAATAGGAGGAAGTTACTGGGATGTTGGTGCATCAGGTGCTTTGGGATTCCTAATATCTTTAACCCATAAAAATGACTATCTCTACAAAGATGGGATCTATAGAAACCTCAGGGCACAAGGAAGTAGAATGGTGGATTATGATCTAGAAGAGTGGACATATCATACCCGAACTTCTGCCGTAGGTAATTTCTATTATAAGATTAATCCCCAACATTACCTTCAATACAATTTGGTCTTTGCGAATGAGTCTGAAAACCAATATACGGAATGGACAGGGTTTAATGCTGAGTCGAATAATGCCCTTTTTTCTTTTCGAAACACCTATCTTCAAAATCAACTTTGGGTACATCAGCTAAGTGGAGGGAATAGTTTTTCCTCAGGGCAATTGACCTTAGATTGGGGAGGAAGTATAGCTCGTTCCAACAGCGTAGAACCAGACCGTAAACAACTCATTTTTGATATGGGGACAACGGATGTTTCAGCGATAGATTTATCCTCAGGCAGATTGTATACGGATGAGTCAGTGGCGGATAATCATCGCTTTTGGAGTGACATGGTAGAGGATACCTATTCTGGGAAATTGGAAGCTACTTATGTATTTGGAGATTATCAGGAAGAGAAAGATCGTTTTCGACATCATTTATCAGTGGGTTATCAACAACTAATGCGTGAACGCGATTTTGATTACGAGCGATATAATATCAAACGGCAAAATGGAATTGCCAGTGGTGTCAATACACAACAACCTGACGCAGACCTTCAGAACTTGTTGGAACAAGGAGTGATTGTCTATCAGTCTGGAACATTGGCAGACAATTTTTTCAAAGCTTCTTTGGGGGTGCAGGCACCTTATGTGAATTATCGTTTCCTATGGAAGGAGAATTGGCTTTTTTCAGCAGGACTTCGGGTAGAAAATAGCCAGCAAGAAGTTGAGTATCGTTTACGGGAAGATGGGGGAAATGACCCTTTTCGAATAGCAGTGTATGATACCCTGGAGTGGTTACCAACCGTTAATCTAAAATATGAACAAAACGAAACGACCAATTGGCGCTTGTCTTTGAGTAGAACATTAACAAGACCGGGGATGTCCGAATTAGCACCATTTGAACGGCAGGAGGCGGCAGGAGGAGCGGCACGAATTGGTAATCCAGAACTGATCAATAGTCATGTATATAATATTGATCTTTTGTGGGAGCAATATCCAGATAGTCAGGCATCCTTATATTCCTTAGCTTTATTTGCCAAATACCTGAATGACCCAATAGAGCGTATTGCAAGGGCTTCCTCTTCTCAACTTTATTCTTTTGAAAATGTAGGGAGTGCTTATGTGGTAGGGCTGGAAGCTGAACTGAATAGAAACCTATCTGCTTTTTTTAATGCACCTTTTTGGGAACCATTTTATTGGGGGATGAATCTATCCTTGATGTATACACAGATTGATCTTGAAGGAACCAATACGCTGTTTACCAATGATAGTAGACCACTTCAAGGAGCATCTCCGGTGTTATTGAATACTTTTTTGAGTTACCGTCCAGATCTTTGGAAGAAAAATTGGCAGAGTGAGTTTACAGCTACATTCAATATCTTTTCGGATAGGGTTTATGCGGCAGGTGTTCAAGGAGCAGGAGATATTTATGAACGTTCTTATGGTACGCTCAATCTTATTACAAGGCATTCCTGGAAAGAAAAATTAACGTTATCTCTTTCTGCAGCAAATATATTAAACCCCAGAATCACTAGAGAACAAGAGTTTTCTAATGGTACTGAGCGAACGGTAGATCAGTTTCGCAGGGGTGTATTTATATCCACATCGATTACTTACCTATTTAATTAATACCCTAATTTCTTAAACCTATGAAAACGATTCAAAAGCTATTTTACCTGATGATGATTCTTGGTGTAATAGCAACAGCTACATCATGTAGTGATGACGATGAAGATGATGATGATAATGGAAATGGTGATCCTACTTTAGTAGAAGATGCAGAAGCAGCCTGGGAAGCGGTTGACGGAACGGATACAGCAACAGGTGCAGGGGATTTGACAGCCGATTGGGCTGCAGGTTGGGCGGTAGCAGAAGATTATCCTGGAATGGAAGTAGATGTTGCTTTGATTGATGAAGCCAAGGAGGCCGGCAGAGTATTGACGGGGCGTATTGACTCAGCAGTGGTCATTGCAGAGGACGAAATATGGATTCTTCAGGGAGGGGTTCACTTTGATGCTCCTGGTTCTTTGACTATTGGCGCCGGAGCAATGATTGTGGATGAAAGAGATCCGGAGAGTGATGATCCCGATCTGGCAGCACAAGCTGTAGGCTATATCCTGATTGAAAAGGGAGCAACGATTAATGCGGAAGGAACCGTGGATAAAGTGATTGTGATGACCTCTACCAATAAAGAACGTGGTGCCTGGGGTGGTTTGATTATCAATGGAGAGGCCCCAATTAATGTAGGAGATAATAATGGAGAAGCCGAAGCCGAAATCTCAGGCTCAAGATATGGTGGAAATACTGCAGATGATAACTCAGGAACATTACGTTACCTACGCGTGGAGTTTACCGGAAATGTGATTACAGCAGACAAAGAGCACAACGGAATTACGTTTAATGGAGTAGGAAGTGGTACTACGTTGGAATACCTGCAATCACATCAAGGGAATGATGATGGTTTTGAGTGGTTTGGCGGTACGGTGGAAGCTAATTTTCTAGTGTCTACAGGTTCTGAAGACGATTCTTTCGATTGGACATTCGGATGGGTCGGAGGTGGAAGTAACTGGATTGGTATTCAATCTTCCGATGCTGGAGACCGAGGAATAGAAGGAGATAATAATGTGAATAATAACGTAGCGACACCTTATTCTAATCCTACCTTAACAAATATCACACTCGTAGGACGTTCCGCAGATGGTAAGGCAGGAATCAAACTAAGAGAAGGTACAAGAGGAAGTATCTCTAATGTATTGATCCAAGATTTCCTGATTGGAATTGACGTACAGCATGACCCTACCCTACAGAATATCGTTGACGGAGAACTGACAGTGGAGACGTATCAGGCAGATAATGTAGGGGAGGTGGTGATTTTTAAGGGAGATGAGTAATTTGAGTTATGAGTTAAAAATTATTGTGTCGCTTCCTTACTCTTCTTCCAAGTAATAACTATTAACTTATGTTAGCTCGAGGGGGAATATATTGTCTTCTCTACTTTTATTATTGAGGTGATAAAGTATTTATAGTCACGAATAAGTAAAGGAATTATGGGAGTTATTGTACAAAAAAGTTACGCATTTGCTCTAAGTACTGTGAAATTATGTCATGAAATAATGAGAGAGCGAAAGGAGTATATTTTGACTAAGCAATTAATTCGTAGTGCTACGTCAATTGGTGCGAATGTGGAAGAAGCGACAGGAGCTCAAACAAGGAAAGATTTTATTGCTAAGATGTATATTGCCTATAAGGAAGCCAGAGAAGCACATTACTGGTTTAGGTTGTTGAATGATCTGAATCTATTAACAGCTGATCAAGCTCAATATCATTTAGCTGTAGCTGAAGAGGTAAAGAAGATATTGATGTCAATATGTAAATCGTCCAAAGAGAATCAATAAATTCATAACTCATAACTCATAACTCATAACTAAAAAAGCGCTCTATCCCAACAGTGGGGTTAGAGCGCTTTTATATGCTTTAGCGTAAAAGCTTACGCTTCCGATCCTGAGAAAGCGGCTGCTCTATACTCTCTGTTCAATCTTGCGATATGCGTGATAGAGATCTCCTTAGGACACTCTGCCTCACAAGCACCAGTGTTGGTACAAGCACCAAAACCTTCTGCATCGTGTTGCTCGATCATCGCTAGTGCACGGCGCTTACGCTCTGCATGACCTTGTGGCAACAATGCCAACTGAGATACTTTTGCAGAAGTGAATAGCATTGCAGAAGCGTTTTTACAAGCTGCTACACATGCACCACAACCGATACACTGAGCAGCATCCATAGCTTCGTCAGCGATTGGTTTTGGAATTGGAATCTCGTTTGCATCAGGTACACCACCAGTGTTTACAGAAACGTAACCACCTGCTTGCATGATACGGTCAAAAGAAGTACGGTCTACCGCCAAGTCCTTGATCACAGGGAAAGCAGATGCTCTCCAAGGCTCGATCACGATGATATCACCATCCTTGAACGAACGCATGTGCAACTGACAAGTAGTAATAGCGTCTTTCGGTCCGTGTGGCTTACCGTTGATGTAAAGAGAACACATACCACAGATACCCTCACGGCAGTCATGGTCGAAGTGTACTGGATCAGTACCGTCTCTTAACAATTGCTCATTTAGTACGTCTAGCATTTCCAAAAAGGACATATGCTCAGAGATACCTTCTACTTTATAGGTCTCGAATTTACCCTTAGCATTACCGCTAGTCTGTCTCCAGATCTTTAGGGTAAGGTTCATTAATCTTTCAGACATAGTAACCTCCTTATTATTTGTAACTTCTTTGTGTCAATTTAACATTCTCGAATATCAGCTCTTCTTTATGAAGCTCCCAAGGTTGTTCTTCTCCCTTGTACTCCCAAGCTGCTGCATAAGCGTACTCCTCGTCATTACGAAGTGCCTCACCTTCTTCCGTTTGGTATTCTTCACGGAAGTGACCACCACATGACTCGTTTCTGTCCAAGGCATCGTCGATCATCAACTCTCCTAGCTCTAGGAAGTCTGCAATACGAAGTGCTTTCTCCAATGTTAGGTTAAACTCTTCGTTTGTACCGATTACCTTAACGTCTTTCCAGAAACGTGCACGGATTTCTCTCACCTTTTCTTTCCCCTCTTTTAGTCCTTCAGCCGTACGAGACATACCACAATAATCCCACATTACTTTACCAAGCTCTTTGTGGAAGTCGTCTGGAGTCTTTGTACCCTTGATGCTTAAAAGTTTTTCAATTCGATCTTTTACTTCTTTTTCCGCTTCAGCAAAAGCAGGATGAGTAGCCTCAACTTTTTTGCCTAATGGAAGGGAAGCAATATAGTTACCGATAGTATAAGGAATTACAAAATAGCCGTCAGCTAGACCTTGCATTAGAGCTGATGCTCCCAAACGGTTAGCACCGTGATCAGAGAAGTTAGCTTCTCCTAATGCAAATAGTCCAGGTATAGTTGTTTCCAGGTTGTAGTCTACCCAAAGACCACCCATAGTATAGTGTACCGCAGGATAGATCATCATTGGTACTTCATAAGGGTTGTCATCAGTAATCTGCATGTACATGTCAAACAGGTTACCATATTTTTGAGAGATTACATCTTCTCCATCCCTCTTGATTGCATCAGCAAAATCAAGGAATACTGCAAGACCAGTGTTACCTACACCTCTTCCTTCGTCACATACATATTTAGCGTTACGAGCTGCTACGTCACGAGGAACCAGGTTACCGAATGATGGATATCTACGCTCCAGGTAATAATCTCTTTCTGATTCAGGAAGTTTAGCAGCTTCTTTTGCAGAAAGACCTTTTGCTTTAGCAGCATCTTTTGGTACCCATACACGTCCGTCGTTACGAAGTGACTCAGACATTAGCGTTAGCTTAGACTGGTGGTCACCTGATACAGGGATACAAGTAGGGTGAATCTGTACGTAACAAGGGTTTGCAAAGTAAGCCCCTTTTCTGTGTGCTCTCCATGCTGCAGAACCGTTAGATCCCATAGCGTTGGTAGAAAGGAAGAATACGTTACCGTAACCACCTGTTGCCAACAATACAGCGTGTCCAGCATGTGATTGGATCTCACCAGTTACCAAGTCACGGGCGATGATACCTTTTGCGTGTCCGTCGATTTTTACAACGTCCAACATCTCTGTACGTGAGTACAATTTTACCTTACCCGTAGCCACCTGTCTTGAAAGTGCTGAGTAAGCACCCAATAGTAGCTGCTGTCCTGTTTGACCTCTGGCATAGAATGTACGGGATACCTGAGCACCACCGAATGAACGGTTAGCCAATGTACCACCATACTCACGTGCGAAAGGAACTCCTTGTGCCGCACATTGGTCAATGATGTTTACAGAAACCTGTGCCAAACGGTATACGTTTGCCTCACGCGCTCTGTAATCACCCCCTTTAATCGTATCGTAGAATAGACGGAATACAGAGTCACCGTCATTTTGATAGTTCTTTGCTGCGTTGATACCACCCTGTGCTGCAATAGAGTGCGCACGACGAGGAGAATCCTGGAAACAGAAAGCCTTCACGTTATAGCCTAGTTCTCCAAGAGAAGCGGCTGCAGAAGCACCTGCCAAACCAGTACCTACGATGATAATATCAAATTTTCTTTTATTGGCTGGGTTTACCAGCTTGGACTCAAACTTATGTTTGTCCCACTTCTCGGCCAATGGGCCTGAAGGAATCTTAGAGTTTAGTGTCATCTCTTTCGTTTTTTTCAGGTTAAAGGAAAAGACCGATTATTTGCTGATAAACATAATCACCGGAATAATCGCAAACATGAATGGGATTACAACAGCGTACCCATATCCTGCTGCCTTAACTATTGGTGTATACTTTTTGTTGTTCACGCCCAAAGTTTGGAATGCACTCTGGAAACCGTGCCATAAGTGGTATGCCAATACAACCATAGAGAACACATAAATAGCTACCCAGATTGGGTTTTGGTAAGTACGAACTACCTCAGCATACAAGTCTGTCAAGCCTCCGTAATGTACTTGTGCCCAAAACTGTCCCAGGTGAATAACCAAGAATACAAAAATCAGTGAGCCCAATACCCCCATGTAACGGGAAGCACTGCTGCCACTTGTATTAACTTTAGCATATCCTTGTCCACCTCTTGCAGCTCTATTTTTAAGAATTAGGATAATTGCCCAAATAATGTGTACCGCAAAAAATACTTTAAATGCCCAAGCCGTAAATTGTACGCCAGGGTTTGTCGACATGAATTCAGCATATTCGTTAAATGCTTTACCTTCGTCGCCTCTCAACAGTAATAAGTTACCTGCCAGGTGTCCCACTAAGAATAAAATTAGCAAGAGCCCGGAAATGGCCATCATCAGCTTTTTGCCGACTGAACTGTTTAACGTCTTCGTTAGCCAACTCATACAGATTGCTTTCGTTTTAAATGTGATAAAAAATGAATGAAATTATAATAGTTTTCTCCAATGTGCCCTAAAATTATATTCGGAATGACCACAATACAATAGTAAGTGTCATTTAGTATATTATTTTGAAATATTCTAAATAACTTTGTAATCGTTTTAACGAATATACTTGGAGAGGCTGGTTTAATTGTTAAACGTATTTTTGACACCCTCTCTTGCTTGTAAATGCCTTTGTTTAAGGAATTTGTTTGCAAAAAGTGCCTTTTTTTACAAGGAATTTATTCCGTTTCCTACATTCCGTTTACCTTTGCAAAGAAGAGAACCTTCACTCATTTAAAAATTGATCTCCATCATCAAATCTTGGGATCATTATTAGTAAATGCGTTAAAGACAAGAAGAGGAACCCTGAAGGGGAGTCAGAAGGTTCTTAAAGTATTTAAATGAATAAATTAACAACTATATGTATCACGTTCCCGTAATGCTTCAAGAGTGCCTGGATGGACTCAATATACAACCTGACCAAACCTATGTGGATGTTACCTTTGGAGGGGGAGGACACTCTAAGGCGATTTTGGAACAACTGACTACCGGAAAACTCATCTCCTTTGATCAGGATGAGGACGCTTTTGAGAATACAAAAGCATTAGAAGGAGATAATTTTATATTTGTGGACTCAAATTTCCGTTATCTTAAAAAATACCTTCGCTTAAAGGGTTTCCGAAAAGTAGATGGTATCTTGGGAGACTTGGGGATTTCCTCTCACCAGATTGATAAATTTGAGCGAGGGTTTTCAACAAGAGGCGACTTTGAGTTGGATATGCGAATGAACCAACAAGCAGAACTATCTGCCAGAGAAGTAGTCAATGAGTATGAGGAGCAAGAGCTCAGACGTATTATGCGTTTGTATGGGGAGGTAAAGAATGCTGGTAAAGTAGCAGCTACTATCGTAAGAGAGAGACACAATCAGTCCATCGATACTACCGGACAGCTCATGAAAGTATTGTCAACCTGTGCTCCAAGAGGAAAAGAGAATAAATACTTTGCCCAGATTTTTCAGGCCATTAGAATTGTAGTGAATGACGAGTTGAAAGCATTGGAAGAAATGCTACAGCAGTCGGCAGAAGTTTTAAGCCCGGGTGGACGATTGGTGATAATGTCTTATCACTCTTTGGAAGACCGATTGGTAAAAAACTTTATGAAGACAGGCAATTTTGAGGGAGAAATGGAAAAAGATTTTTATGGGAATATTATTCGTCCGTTGAAGCCTATAAGTGGCAAGCCAATTGTAGCTTCAGAGGAAGAAATCGGACGAAACCGAAGAGCAAGAAGTGCTAAGCTTCGAATTGCCGAAAAACTCTAGGGGTACCCCTAGTGGGTACCCGTCGGTAGAAGTATAGCTGAAAACTCTAGAGGTACCCCCTAGGCACTGGTGTAGGCTAGAGTCCAATGCTGTCAAGTGAAGGAAGCAGTACATATATAAAGAGTAGTGCAAACCCGCTGCAGGTCGCAGCGAGGACGCTACGACCAGTATCTAGTATAGGTATAGCCGAAAATATAAAGGTAGACACTGGCCGTAGGGTCAATGCCGTCAACTTAACGGAATGGTAGACACTGGTCGTAGGCTCCAGCCTACGACCTGCACCGGGTTTGCACCACTCTTTCTACGTGCAATGTCAGTTTATGAAGCCCACGCCAAATGTGAGTTATCGCGTAGCGCTTACAATCGATAAGCAATAACCGATAAGCAATAACCGATGATGACCAATTAAAAAGAACGATGAAGACAAATACATACAAGAAACCACCTCGGAAACCGGTATCTTATAAGTTCAATGGATGGCTGCAGTCAAAGCTTCATATTTCCATTGCGGCAGAAAATACCAATACCGTTGATTATTTGCCCTACTTTTTGTTTATCACCGTTTTGGGCATTTTATATATCGGTAATACATTTAGGGCTGAGAAACTAAATACGGAAATAAATAAGCTGCATAGGAATGTAGAGGTATTGAGAGTGGAGTATCAAACACTCAAATATGACTTTATGTTGCAGAGCAGAAGGGCTGAAATTGAAAAACGCGTAAGACCACTTGGCCTAAAAGACTTTAAGGAGCTTCCTATTATCATAGAAGATTAATATGACTACTAGGGGGTGGATTGCTAAGTAAACTTATAGCTAAGTGCCCTTTCAAATGGTTTAAGGAAGAAGGATTAATAATTATTCTTTAGAAGTCTCTATTCCTTATATCCAAATGGAAGTAGCACTTTTATTTCTATTAGAAAACTTAGCGTTTGGTCCACTAGATATCCGTTAATCTAAAGGGCTCTAAAGAGTAGTATTTTTTAAATACCTATGAATTAGTCTTTCCTATAATCCAGAATGAAAGACCTTTAAAAACAACAAACAATTTTTTGTTTCCTCTAAAAAGGAAATTACTATGGCTGGAATTCGATCATCAATATTATTGCGTGTGAGGCTTGTTTTTGCAGGCTGTGTCCTGATTGCACTGGCAATTATTGGAAAAATAGGTTATGTCCAATGGATCGAAGGAGATCATTGGATGAAGATTGCTGAGCAGGGTGGTCTACAGTTTCGTACCGTAAAAGCGACACGTGGAAACATACTGTCAGACAATGGGAGTTTGCTGTCGACATCTATTCCATTTTATAAACTAGCAATAGATCCAACAATTCCTGCAGATAGTGTTTTTCATCAAGGAATAGACTCCTTGAGTGTATTGCTTTCAGGCTTTTTTCAAGAGAAAACAGCAGAGGCATATAAGGCTGAGATTGTTGCTGCTCGTCAAAAAGGGAGACAATACAAGGTGTTAAGCAGTAAGCTGATTCACTTTAGGGATAAGAAAAAATTAGGAACATGGCCGATTTTTCGAGAAGGGAGACAAAGGGGAGGAGTGATCTTTGAAAAGACAGAAAAGCGTTTCCGACCATTCAATGAGATGGCAAGAAGAACCATAGGCTTTGTTCGGGAAGATCAGGATAATAAAGTTGTCGGTAGGGGTTTAGAAATATCATTTAATGACCATCTGGCGGGAAGAAATGGTCAGGCCTTGTATCAAAGGATTTCTGGTGGAAGATGGAAGCCGTTATACGACGAAGACTTTGTCAATACCGAAAATGGTTATAGTATTGAGACGACACTCAATGTGGAATTTCAGGAGTTTATTAGTGAAACACTCCGACAAGCCTTGTTAAAGCATCTGGCCAACTATGGCGTAGCCATCTTAATGGAGGTAGAAACGGGAGAGGTCAAGGCATTGGTCAACTTAACTCAAAATGGAAAGGGAGACTATGTGGAAACGCTGAACTATGCCGTTCAGACACCCGTAGAACCGGGATCTACCTTTAAGCTGGCTTCTATGATGGCACTGCTCGAAGAGGTTGGTTCTGATATTAGTATTCACGATACGATTAGTACAGGAGATGGTCGTTACGAGTTTTATGATAATTGTGTGATGACGGATGCGGCCCGTTGGGGATTTGGAAAATTATCCGTCCAGCAGGTGTTCGAGAAATCTTCTAACATTGGTGTTTCTAAGCTAATGGCCCGACATTTCCAGCAAGATCCTGAAAGCTTTTTGGAGTACCTGGAAAAATTCCATTTGACTAAACCTATAGCATTTCAGTTGGATGGAGTTGGTCGACCTAATATTAACCGCCCAGGGGATCCTTTGTGGAGTGGGTGCTCCTTGCCTTGGATGTCTATTGGCTATGAGTTACAGCTAACCCCTCTGCAGCTGACGACCTTTTTTAATAGTGTAGCGAATAATGGAAAGATGATCCAGCCTATGCTAGTCAAGAAAGTATTGGATGGCAATCAGGTCAAAGAGGTGTTTGAGCCTCAGATCTTGGTAGATAAGGTATGCTCCAATAAAACGTTGGAGATTCTACAGAATATGCTGGTGGGCGTAGTGGAGAGAGGAACAGCTAAAGGAATCTATACCACACAGTATTCAATTGCAGGAAAAACGGGAACGACCAAGAAACTACATAATGGACGATATACCAATAATCACTATGCGTCTTTTTGTGGCTATTTCCCTGCAGATGATCCAAAATATACCTTATTTATAGCAATAGACAACCCAAATGGAAAAGACCAACATGGTGGTCAAGTAGCTGCCCCTGTATTCAAAACAATATCGGATATGCTGTACTCCAGAACCATGAGTTATACGTTGGAGAATGTTTCCGAAGGGTATGAGTCTTTGCCTTATATACAAGCAGGTAATTATAAGGATTTGTCCTATCTGGCTGATGAATTTGACCTGAATCAAGAAGCACTTTTGGAAGAGGAGTGGACCCGTACCAGTGTCAAAGGAGATACCGTATTTTGGGGCAAAAATTTACATGGCCCGAATGTGGTGGCAGATGTGAGAGGAATGACCCTAAAAGATGCGATGTATTTATTGGAAAATCAGCAACTGAAGGTACATTTTAGAGGAAGAGGACGTGTACGTAAACAGTCTATTGCACCGGGCAGTCGAGCAGTAAGGGGCAGTCATATCTATTTGACTTTATCTCCTTGAAAGGAATAAAAGAAATGAATGTATGAGCCTTTCTTTTGCACAGAAAACAATTATCTTTTACCCTATAGTTGATGGTAAAGAAAGCTTTACCTATTGTTCAGCATAGTGTATTAATAAGGCGTTATTTTTGTGGTCAGCAACAGGTACTGCTCAAATACATAGGGTGTCACCTAAAATAGCGCCATAGTACAGGGCGTCGCCCATATAGCACAGGGCATCGCCCTGTGAATTTATTAAGTTTACATCAAGGAGTATATGACGAAAAGAATAGAAGATATATTAGAAGGGATCACTTATCAATTGATTCAGGGTGACCTGTCAGTAGAAATTGATCACCTTCAGTTAGATTCCCGTAAGGTTGAGGAAAAAGGATTATTTATAGCGGTTAAAGGTAGTGAGGCAGATGGCCATCAGTTTATACCAAAAGCTATCACACAAGGTGCTGTAGCTGTAGTATGTGAAGATTTACCGGAAGACTTGATAGAAGGAGTCACGTATATTCAAATCGAGCATACAGGAAAAGCGGCAGGGCATTTGGCGAGTGCCTTTTATGATCACCCTTCCCGTAAACTGAAATTGGTGGGCATTACAGGCACAAACGGAAAGACGACTACCGTTATGTTGTTGCACCAACTATTTAGGAAAATGGGGTATAATGCGGGAGTGTTATCTACTATTGAGAATAAGATCAATGAGACGATCATTCCTACTAAGTTGACGACTCCGGATGCTGTGACGATCAATGCATTGATGGCTGAAATGGTGAAGGCTAATTGTACGCACTGCTTCATGGAAGCAAGCTCTCATGCCATTGTGCAGGAACGTATTGCAGGACTATCCTTTGATGTGGCGATATTCTCCAATATCTCTCATGATCATTTAGATTATCACGGAACCTTTCCTGAGTATATCAAAGCTAAAAAGAAGCTTTTTGATCAACTACCAGCTTCAGCGCATGCCTTGGTGAATGCCGATGACCGAAGGGGGGCAATAATGCTACAGAATTGTAAGGCCAAGCATCATACATTTGCTCTGAAATCCATGGCAGATTTCAAAGGAAAACTAGTAGACAATACCTTTGAAGGACTATTGATGGAGATCGATCAAAAGGAGGTATGGTTCCAGTTGATAGGTGATTTCAATGCCTATAATCTATTGGGCGTATATGGTGCTGCCGTATTGTTGGGAGAACCTTCTGATGAGGTACTCACTGTATTGTCTGAGATCCGTTCAGCAGACGGACGTTTTGAGCAGATTATCTCTCCAGAGAATGTACGGGCAATTGTAGATTATGCTCATACTCCTGATGCGTTAGAAAATGTTCTAAAGACAATTCAACAGCTAAGAATAGAGGGAGAGCGTATCATCACCGTAGTAGGTTGTGGAGGAAACCGAGATAAAACTAAGCGTCCGGTGATGGCCAAGACAGCCACTACCTACAGTGATTTAGTAGTGCTTACATCCGACAATCCTCGCTTTGAAGATCCGGAAGAAATTCTGAACGATATGATGGAGGGGATTACACCAGTAACGGAGCGTAAGGTGAGTAAAGTGGTGGATAGAAAAGAGGCCATTAAGATTGCTTGCCAGATGGCACAACCCAATGATGTGATTCTTGTGGCTGGAAAGGGACATGAAACATATCAGGAAATCAAAGGGGAACGCTATCCTTTTGATGATAGAGAAATTCTTAAACTGGCGTTAAAAAAATAAAAAGTAAAAGATAAAGAGTAATAGGTAAAAGGTAATCATAGCGTTTTTACCTATTACCTTTTACTTTTTACCTATTACCTTAAAAAACCTTTTACCTTAAAAAAAACATGTTATATCATTTATTTGAATATCTACAGTCTCATAGTGATTTACCAGGAGCTGGACTTTTTAAGTATATAACGTTTAGGGCAATGGTGGCAGCAGTGACTTCCGTATTGTTTGCGACCATCTTTGGCAAGCGTATTATACAGATGCTACAAAAAATGCAGATGGGAGAGATTGTCCGTGACTTAGGTCTGGAAGGACAGATGCAGAAGCAAGGAACCCCTACGATGGGTGGCTTGATTATCATTGGAGCGATTGCCGTTCCTGTTTTATTATTGGCAGACCTGACCAATATTTATATACAGTTATTACTGGTATCCTTGATTTGGACAGGGATCATTGGTTTTGTAGATGATTACCTAAAGAAAATCAAAAGAAATAAAGAAGGCCTTCCTGGTAAACTGAAAATTGTAGGACAGGTAGGGCTAGGATTGATTGTAGGGGTAACGATGATTATGCATGATGATATTGTCGTAAGAGAATTTTTTGATCATGTAGATATCTCTATGTCAATCACACAACTACAGGCCGGAAAAGACTATCAGGATATTAAAGCATTGGTGACAACCTTTCCCTTCTTGAAAGGATATGAACTGGATTATCATAGTCTGATCCCTGGAGGAGTAGATATGCTGACTAATATTTTCTACGTTATTCTTGTCATTATCATTGTGACAGCTGTTTCCAATGGCGCCAACATCACAGATGGTTTGGATGGTCTTGCTGCAGGTTCTTCAGGAATCATTGGCTTTGCTTTGGCAATTTTCGCCTATGTATCCGGTAACATGATTTTTGCAGATTATCTCAATATCATGTACATCCCTAATACTGGAGAAGTGGCTATCTTTTGTGCCGCATTCTTAGGTGCATGTATTGGGTTCTTATGGTATAACTCTTTCCCGGCACAGGTCTTTATGGGCGATACCGGTAGTTTGTCTTTGGGAGGAGTAATTGCAGTATTGGCAATTATCTTGAGAAAAGAGTTGATGTTACCAATTCTTTGTGGAGTATTCTTGATTGAGAATCTTTCCGTAATCATGCAGGTTGGATATTTCAAGTATACTCGAAAGAAATTTGGAGAAGGAAAACGAATTTTCCGTATGTCACCAATCCACCATCACTATCAACTAGGAGGTATCCCAGAACCAAAGATTGTCAATCGTTTTTGGATTGTAGGGTTGATTCTGGCTACAGTGACCATTGCTACCCTGAAAATCAGATAAAAACATTGAACAGTGAACAGTGAACAGTGAACAGTGAAAAATTAATAGTAAAATTTGGTATGTAAAGTAGGGAGGGATAATTCTGCTCACTGCTCACTGCTCACTGCTCACTGCTCACTGCTCACTGCTCACTGCTCACTGCTCACTACTTTTATCTTCTTCTCACCGGCTGGCTAGATCTCGTCCTAGTCCTTGAGGGAGTGCTTGTACGCGTACGATTATAATTTTGTACCCTCGTTTGACTTCTGCTTCTCTGATAAGCTCCCCTTTCCACCTTTGGAGTTTGTGAACTGGACGACTTCCACTGTCCTGATTGTCGACTTTGCCAGTTTCCTTTTTGATCTCTTCGATAGACTTTCCCGCTTTTATCCGTGTATACATTATTTCTACTTCTATTTTGAGGGGCTGTAGTAGGACGAGTAGTTCTGTTACGGGTGCTGGTAGCGGGACGAACGGTCCTATTACGAGTTCTGGAAGGGGTAGTAGCTGGCCTGCTAATTGTACGAGTACTTCCTCTGCGTACATCACGGGTTCTTACGTCTTTTCTATAGCTGTAGAGGTTGTTGGAATGGTTATTATTGATATAATAATTTCGATTTACATTCACCTGTACATTTCTATTGTAAGATCTACCGTACCTTCCATAATAACGTCCGTGATAAGGAGGACGATAGGGAGGGCGGTATACGGGTGGACCCCACCAGCCCCCTGGACGATGGTGATGTGCATGTCCTCCGTAATAGCTGTAATTAAACCACCCTCTACTATAGTGAAAGCTCATACTCCATCCATACCAGGGGTTATAATGCATACCAAATCCCCAAGTACATGGACGAGGGTAATAGTAGCGTCTGTGCCACGGGTGGTAGTAAAATCCCGTACCATAAACGACTGTTGGACCAAATACATAAGTCCCCAAATATCCGGGGGTATAGCCAGTATATACATACGTAGGAGTAACATCATAGATGTACACATACTTTACATTGTAGGCGGGATTGTCGGCAGGGATTCTCTCTACCTCAGAAGGACGTTCCGTAGAAACTTCCCAAGGTCCAGTGGGTTGAGGGCTGACAAACCATACACCATTTTCTACACAATAGTATTGACCATTGGCCTGTAATACAGTACTGGAAGTATTGACAGCTACTTGCATATTGGTACCTTCAATGCGCTCGAACTTTGGAGAACCATCATAGGTGACATTACATTCTGTCGATGATCGTTCTACCTTAGCGGTTTGAGGGATTTGAGCATCCAATAGGGCTTCGTTGGCAGCATCGGTTCCAGCAACGTTGGCGAGCACGTTGTCTTTTTCGGAGCCTTCCGGAATATTAGCGAAGGCTTCCGGTAATTGATCGGCAGGGACATACGTCCATTGTCCATTTAATGTTTTGCTTCTATACCACCTTCCGGACAGAATAACAAAGTATTCTTGGGTGTTGATATCCATGAATATGTCATTGTTTGTATTTGACATATATAATAATCCTGAGCCTTCTACTGAGGCAAATTGTGCCTTTCCATCAGATTGAATTAATTCTGTAGGTTGGGTCACAATAATAATCTCAGGAGGCGTATCTGCCTTAGGGGGAACCTCTTCTTCTTGTTCGGCTTCCTGTTTTTTTATTTCCTTATCTAATGCCTGTAGTGTAGGAGAGAGTTTGCTTACGGCTTTCCATTTTCCCTTTACCGATTTTCCTTGATACCAATAGCCACCTCCATAGATATAATAATATTGGTCATCGGGGTTCTGTATGATAAAGAAAGGGGTATTGACCACTCTGTTGAGGTTCAGGTCTTCATCTTTTTCTATAATAGGATCTCCGTCAAGAGTGACCAGTATACTAGGTGTTTCTCGGTAAATAACTTCTGGAGGAGCTGTATTTAGCTGATCTGTTTCATACTTTTCCTTATCCTCTAAGGTCGACACGATTTCATCCAGATGTATTTCTAGTTCCCATTGTGGGATTTCCTTTTCAAGGAGTTGAATGAGTTCATTGGCTTTTGCTTCATCCTTGATACCGGGAAACTTTGCTTGTTTAATTGTGATCGATTCCATTGTTGCCATCCGGGTATCTTTGTTGGTCAGCAGTTGAGCATCAATCCACATGGCGCCAAAGTTGGGCTCAGCCTGTTGGTTCTCTTTGTAAGCGACAGCTGCTCTGGAAGAGAGGGTGTTTCCCTGTAATTTTTCGGGTTGAGGCTGATAGATGGTGATGATGGCTTTATTACTTAATGTGATTTCTTGAGGCCAATGTTGCCCTCTTACTATATAGGTAGTAAAAAGAAGCAGGAGAAATAAGTGGAATTTTATCGGTGGTAGTGTCATGTTCAGAGCGTCTATGTACGTCATAAATAACCTGAGCGTTCGATAGGGTAATGATGCGATGAGCAATAAGGGAATGGAACATTTAGGTTAAATAATATTATATATTACATCTTTAAACAGAACACCAATCGTCTTTAGTAGGTTCTTCGTATAATACATAACATAAGTACTGATTAGCATTTACTTTTGATAAAATGGCATTTTTGGCCATGATATAGACTTATGAAACAACCCATACTAACGCAACTGTTGAAAAACCTAAGCCTTATTAGCTTACTGTTTTTGACAACCTCTCACCGCTTGTCAACTTATACTCCTAGCATATCGGTAGAGAATCATCCCTTGTCAAAAGTGACAGATTTCTATGTGTTTGAAAGCCCTTCTACGTCAAGCAATATGGTGTTTGCTTGTAATGTGGGGGGGATGTTAGGCCCTGAAGAGACAAAGAATAGTGGTTTTCAAGAGGCTTTTATGTATGAATTTAATATCGATACCGATAGGGATGGCAAAGAGGAGTTATTAATACAAGTGATTTTTCGGGATGGAGAGGCGATTGTGTATGGACCTCAACAAGTTGATGGAGATCAAGAAATCCTTATAGCTCAGGCAGAGCGAACGGCTTTCAAGATAACACCATGGGGAGAAGATCCCGTTATCGGTTATAATAAGAAGTTAGGCTTAAAGGCTTTTGTAGGTTTAAGGGATAATACCTCCTTTATGGATTATTATCAGATGCTAGAGATATTCCAGCAAGCGAAAGAAGGAGGGCAAAAAGTCATTAAGCAATTTCGGGAAGCTGCAGGGGATACTTTTGCAGGAACAAATACACGTTCCATTGTCCTTGAATTACCTAAAAATAGTCTGGGAAATACGGACGTAAACACTTTTTATACATGGGTGGAGGTAAAAGTCAGACGATAATATGCAGGAATACAACAGACAAATCCGATTGAATAGCATCTTTTTGAATGTGCTAAAAGTATTTATGGGAAGCGTGCTATTATCTTGTGCTATGCAGAACGAAACCGAGATGCCAGGGAATGAAAAACTCACACAAAAAGCAAGAATACAGCAAGAAGGTCCTTTGGAGGTCGGAATGACAGCCTCATTTACCGTAACTCTTCCAGAAAGCAAAGAAGATGTTAAGTATTTCTGGAAGGTGAGAAATCCTGACCGTACTGCAGTGCGCTTATCTACCCCTGATTCGGTGACTGCTGTATTTGTGATAGAGCAGGCAGGAGATTATGAGGTTTCTGTTACTATTTTTGAAGGAGACTCCTCTTATCATTTACAATACAAAGAAGAAGCTACTCAACCCGTTTATGTCACAGTACACCGTGCGGCCCACCCTTTGATCGGAGATCTAACTACTTTATTGAATAAGTCAGAAGGGCATATGGGAGACGTTCAAAAGACCAGCGAGGTGATTAAGTTATGGCAAAATTATGCAGGAGTAGAATCAGCCACTTATGTCAATGCATTGGGAATGGGTAATGGCACTTTGGCAAGGAACCTTGGTCGTGGCCGTATGAAAGTAAATAAGTGGCAGGAAACGGATTATGCGCAACTCAACGGTAGGAAGCCAACAGACGATGTGGTGGATGTGCTGTTACAGTTGATGCTTGGAGGAGAAGATCCCAGTAAAGTAAATATCAAATACCGAGGTTTAATGAGTGATAAGGTCGATAAGAATGACGCTTCTTTTCTTCAGGAGTTTCCCTATTTCCCAGCACCTCATTAACAAAATTCAATAACCCAACTATCTATGAAAAATTACATTCGAGTATCTTATGGAATTATAATGTTATGGATGTGCGTTGCCTGTAGCCAAAAGCCATCTGACAATATGCTGGTCAATAGTACTTTGGTATTGCCATACAGTACTTCTGATGCAGCACTGGCGATAAGGGAAGCCGTTCAGGCCATTGATCGGGATATTACCTTTTGGGAGGAAAAGTTGGAACGCACAAATCAAGGGTATCTTTTTTTAAAGAAACTGTCCATTTGTTATCAACGAAAGTATGAATACACGGGTAATCCGGATTATTTGCTTAATGCAGAAGAGTTATTATTGAAAGCGCATCAAGAAGCACCAGTTACCATTAAAGGGGAGCTTTGTCAGGCGATTAGTAGGAATGCGTTGCGTATGCATAAATTCGAAATGGCGAAGAGGTATGCTGAGGAATCACTAAACTATTTACCCAACAGTGTCCAAAGTCAATTATTATCTTTTGATGCGCTCTTGCAGTTGAAGGGGCTAGCCGTAGCAGAGCAACAATTACCCAATGTAAAATATCAAAGTATAGGAACAGTGTTGAGGCTAGCGAGAGTGAAGCAGATGAAAGGGGAGGAACAAGAAGCGATGGCTCTTCTGGAGCAAATAGGACAGAAAGCCCAAAAGTTGCACCCAGAACTGGCTGTGTCAACGTGGGTAGAGCTAGCTGAACTATATATTCGAATGGGGATGGGAGAAAAAGCTGTGAAGGCCTATGAAAGCATTCTAAAAATCGATCCGATTAACTACACTGCACTAAAGGGCTTGGCTTGGGTAGCTTATGCTTATGATAAGAATATAGAAACTGCAAAAGGACTATTACGATTCTTACAGCAAAACAGGGAGACCTCTCCCGATATTTTATGGATGCTGGCAGATATTGCAGCCTATCAGGAAAAAACAGAGCTTTATCAAGAGTTACTTCGCCGATTTATGGAAGTAACGAGTACCGGAGTGCTAAGGGATATTTACCTAACGAAGGTGGTAGAGTTAGGAGTCGATCATCCCGAATATTTCCCTATGGTATTGGCTATGGCTGAAGCAGATCAGGCGTGGAGACCTATTTCATCGACAAAAGAATTATTGGCTTGGTGTCATCATCGTTCCGGTAATGACTATGAAGCGTTGAGATTGGCGGATGAGGTAATGCAAGACCCTACAGGGTTATCTCCTTTGGCGCTTTATCGGTTAGGGGTTATTTATCAGGATCTGGAAGAAAGTGATAAATCTTCCCAGTTGCTCGAAAAGGCACAAGAAGGAAGATTCTACCTAGGTCCTCGCTGGACCGAGGAATTACAGGTTTATATGGCCAAATTACCATAGTAGAGTACCTTGTGGTCACCAGTAAAAGTGCCCATTTTGATTACTTCAAAAAAGTCTGAACAAACTAAAAATGCCCCGCTAAATGGGGCATTTTTAGTACAGACAAAAACGGATAAACTATTTTAGATCACTAGCCTATCGGAAGTGAAACAAGAATTATTCTTGATCGTCCATTTCCTCTTCTTCCATCATATCTTGCTCCTGCTCTGTTGGATTTTCTTGCTCCATACCTTCTTGGTTTTCCATATCCTTCAGGTATTGATCTTGCAGTTGCTCGATTTTCTCTTCCTTCATTTTAGTGAACTTTCCGTACTGCTCGTCAGTCATGACACTTCTTACTTTAGCTTTACGCTCGTTGTTCATACGGATAAGTGTCGCATCATCGATATTACCATCATTATTACTTGCTTCTTCTTCTAAGTCGCTGAAGAAGTCAGTGTAAATTTGATTGAGATCTGTTTTTTGTTGATCATTCAAATCTAACTCCTGTGACATCGTGTCAACAGCTTTTTGAATTTCTGTAGGTAGATCCAAAGGACCTCTAGTGTCTTGGGCAAATGAAAGTGTAGCACCAAAACAAGTAATCATCAGACAAATCAATAGTTTTTTCATAACAAGTTTGATTTAGCGAATAATTGGATTGAAAGAATGTAGATTCTTTTGCTCCATTTGACTACCTCAAAGTTACAATCTGTTTTTTGCGTTGTTATGAAATATTTATCATTGATTTAAGTAAGATATTTAGGTGGGTAGGATTTACTTGTTTACTTAATATTATTTCTTTGATCTGTCCATAGATTGTTCTACTTTTTTTAAAAATTTAATATTTCTAAAAAACGTCAACAGAATTCCTCCGACAATATCCTTCCTTTTTTCTACTTTTGGTTTGTAAAGTGCAATTATAAAGATCTACAATAAGCAATCATCATGGAGAAAGTGGCTATTCTAGGAGCTGGGGAAAGCGGTACCGGCGCAGCTTTGTTGGCAAAAAGCAAAGGATTTCAGGTGTTTTTGTCAGACCGGGGGACTATTGCGCCTGCATATAAACAGACGCTTACCACGAATGGGATTGTATTTGAAGAAGGAAAACATACAAAAGAAGATATTTTGGATGCCCAGCTGGTCATCAAAAGCCCTGGTATTCCAGATACGGTACCTTTATTGCAAGAAATTTATGGAAAGGAGATTCCTGTGATCTCCGAGATTGAATTTGCGGCAAGGTATACTGATGCCAAGATCATTGCGATTACAGGAACGAATGGAAAGACCACGACAAGTCTATTAACGTATCACTTGCTCAAGGAAAATGGTGTCAATGTAGGATTGGCGGGCAATATTGGTGATAGCTTTGCAAAGAGTGTTCTGGAAAAAGCATACGATTGGTATGTGCTAGAGGTAAGTAGTTTTCAATTGGATAATATACAAGATTTCAAACCCCATATTGGTTTGATTCTTAATATTACCCCAGACCATCTGGATCGTTATCAGAATGATATGATGTTGTATGCGGCTTCCAAATATGGCATGACCCGAAATATGGGGACAGAGGATACGTTTATATATAATGAGAATGATGCCTTGACCTTATCGCTATTGAAAAAAAATCCTTTAACGACAACATCTCTTTCTTTTGCTACAAAGGATTATGATGGTGAGGCTTTATATATTGATGAGGAAGTATACACTGAACTTCCCTTAAGAGGGCCTCACAATGGTATGAATATGAGTGCGGCAATACGGGCAGTATTGACTACAGGTGAAGTATCGGTAGTACAAGTGAAAGAGGCACTACGCTCCTTCAAGAATACAGAACATCGCTTGGAAGAAGTCGGAAAGAAAAGCAAGGTGCTTTTTATTAACGATTCTAAGGCCACCAATGTAGAAGCTTCTTTATATGCTCTACAGAGCTTTCAACAGCCAATCATCTGGATTGCAGGTGGTGTCGACAAAGGAAATGATTATGGGCAGATGGAGGAGACCGTCAAGCAGCATGTTAAGGCTATCATCTGCCTCGGGAAAGAGAATGAAAAAATTAAGAATGCATTTCAATCGATAATTCCAGATATTTCAGAGACAGAGGATATTCGTATCGCAGTGCAATTAGCCATAGAAAAAGCAGGAGGCCAAGAAGTCGTAGTATTGCTTTCTCCCGCTTGTGCTAGCTTTGATCTTTTCCGAAATTATGAGGATAGGGGACAGCAGTTTAAGGAAGCAGTCCAAGCAATCCTTTAATGTTGAACCGTTGAACCGTTGAACCGTTGAATCGTTGATTCGAGTTGAATTGTTGGTTGAGTATAAATATATCAATCAACAATTCAACTCGAATCAACGATTCAACAAGTAGCGTAAGCTACCTCAACGATTCAACTAAGCAGCATGAACAAACGAATTGATAGAGAACTTTTTATAGAGAGTATGTGAAGAACATACGCTAAAACCAATTGAGAAATGAATGCTTTGTTGAAAAAGCTCGAGGGGGATAAGGTGATCTGGTTTGTGACGATCATCTTGTCTCTTTTGAGTATACTGGTGGTTTATAGTGCTTCTGGATCTTTGGCCTATAAATATGCCGGAGGGAATACAGAAAAATATCTGATGAGACATATGACCTTGGTGGGACTAGGAATAGCAGCTACCTATGTATGTCACAAGATTGATTATAAGTATTACTCTAAAATCTCCCGTTTTGCCTTATTGCTTTCGGTTCCTTTGTTACTGTTTGCATGGAAATTTGGTACAGAGCTCAATTCTGCTACACGTTGGATCTCAATTCCATTTATTGATTTTACATTTCAACCTTCTGACCTTGCAAAGGTGGCATTGATAACCAATATGGCGAGTATGCTATGGAAGCGACAAAGGAGTATTAAGGAGTTTCAGAAGGCAATTATTCCACTCTTGCTGTGGGCAGGGGTGATCTGTGGATTGATTGGACTGAGTGATATTTCCACGGCAGCCCTACTGTTCTGTACGGCTATGTTGATTTTATTTATGGGTAGGGTACCTGTGAAATATCTAGTGATGCTAGTAATTATAGGGGTACTAGCAGGTGGTTTTGCTTACACCTTCGGGCAGCGGGCTGCGACGGCAGGAAGTCGTTTAAAAGCATTCTTGGATACATCAGAAGTGCCTTATCAAGCACAGCAGTCCTATATCGCTATTGCCGGAGGAGGTGTAACCGGTAAGGGAGTAGGGCAAAGTACACAGCGAAACTTTTTACCACATTCCTATTCCGATTTTATTTTTGCGATTGTTATTGAGGAGTATGGATTAATTGGAGCAGGAGTATTGATTGTTCTCTATCTTGTACTTTTATATCGGGGAGTACATATTGTTGCTTATAGTCAGGAGGCCTTTGGAGGAATTCTGGCTGCAGGACTAATTTTCAGTATTGTGTTACAAGCATTCGTACATATGGGGGTAGTCACTGGGCTTTTACCGCTGACGGGTTTGCCGTTGCCGATGTTAAGTATGGGAGGAACTTCCCTGATGTTTACTGGGATGACCATGGGTATTATCCTAAGTGTCAGTAGAGGCTCTAAAAAAGGAGTGAATCGCCCTATAAGTGGGAAGAACCAGTTCCGAAGAGAACAAGCGACCTAAGTTGTTCATATTGTTTAGTTGAATCGATGAATTTCATCTTCGATGAGTTGAATTGAGCTTCGCTCGTTGAATCGAGTTGATCTGTTTACTGATTCAATCAACAAATCAACTCACCGAAGGTGAAATTCAACGGTTCAACTAAACCCTCAACAGTTTAACTCGAATCAACGATTCAACAAGCAGCGTAAGCTGCCTCAACGATTCAACAACTAATTAAGAAATGGGAAAAAGAATAATTATAAGTGGAGGAGGTACCGGCGGACATGTTTATCCGGCCATTGCTATCGCTGATGCATTGAAGCAAGCAGACGCCACAACAGAAATATTGTTTGTAGGAGCGGAAGGGAAAATGGAAATGGATAAAGTGCCGGAAGCAGGATATCCTATCGAGGGGTTATGGATTAGTGGCATACAGCGCCGTTTGACCATGGATAATTTGATGTTTCCTTTTAAACTGATCTCCAGTATTTGGAAAGCCTTTAGTATTATCCGACAATTTAAGCCAGATGCAGTGGTCGGTGTCGGCGGATATGCCAGTGGACCAATTATGTATGCAGCGAATCAAGCGGGTATTCCTACCCTGATTCAAGAACAGAATGGTTATGCGGGTTTGACGAATAAGTTATTAGCTTCCAAGGCAAGTGCTATTTGTGTCGCTTATCCTGATATGCAAAAGTATTTTCCAGAAGATCGTATACATTTTACGGGTAACCCTGTACGCAAGGATATTACAGAGCTGGAGAAGCTTAGAGAGGAGGCTTTTGATCACTTTGGCTTGTCGTCATCTCGAAAGACCGTGCTGGTGATTGGAGGAAGTCTAGGAGCACTTACCGTAAATGAAAGCATTGCGAAGAATGTAGATACCTTACTTGAAAAGGGGTATCAGCTGATCTGGCAAACGGGCAAGTATTATAGTGATCGTTTTCAGCAGGAGTTTGCACATCGAGAGCCCGAAGGATTAAAAGTAATGCCCTTTATCCGTAGAATGGATTATGCCTATGCTTGTGCAGATGTAGTGGTTTCCAGAGCAGGGGCTTTGTCTATTTCTGAGTTATGTCTGACTGGAAAACCAAGCATTTTAATCCCATCACCTAATGTAGCAGAGGATCATCAAACGAAAAATGCCTTAGCTTTGGAGAAAGAAGAAGCTGCGGTTATGGTGAAGGATACAGCTGCCAGAGAGCAATTAGGAGAAGTGTTGATGAGGTTGTTGGAGGATGAGCAACAACAAAAACAGTTACAACAGGCAATCCTAAAATTAGCGAAACCAAAAGCAGCTCAGGAAATTGCCGAAGTGATCATCCAATTACCGACTAAATAAAGGTTATGAAATTAGATATTAACAAACTCCAATATACTTACTTTTTAGGGGTTGGGGGTATTGGCATGAGTGCCTTGGCACGTTGGTTCAAGGCTATTGGCAAAGAGGTGGCAGGGTATGATAAAACGGCTACGCCCTTAACCAATAAGTTGGAACAGGAAGGTATCACTATCCATTATGAGGATACTGTAGATCAGATTCCTCAAGAGGTACTGTCTTTACCCAAAGAAGAGGTGCTAGTGGTGTATACTCCTGCAATACCTAAATCTCACCAGGAATATAACTACCTAAAAGAGCAAGGCTTTGTGATCTTAAAGCGTGCAGAGGTATTGGGGTTGATTTCAGCAGCTCACTTTACTGTTGGGGTGGCGGGTACGCATGGTAAAACGACAACATCGTCTATGTTGGCGCATATCTTGTATCATGCCGGACGCAATTGTACGGCCTTTTTGGGTGGAATAGCGACTAATTATGAGAGCAACCTTCTTTTGGCACCCAAGGCAGAAGAGAAACAGTTAGTCGTGGTAGAAGCCGATGAGTTTGACCGTTCTTTTTTACATCTACATCCAGCGATAGAGGTGATCACTACGGCAGAAGCCGATCATCTGGATATTTATGGAGATGAAAATGCTGTCAAAGACTCTTTCAATGCCTATATCAATAATATGGTAGAAGGAGGTGAGCTTTATATTCACGAAGGAGTGGAGTTGGAACAGGCCGATACCGTGAAGTCTTTTCGCTACGGGATGAAAGAGGGGGAGATTCAAGCAAAGAACATTAAAATAAAGGAGCATAAGGTCGTGTTTGATATTGCATTGCCTCAGTTTGAGGTTCCTAATGTGCAATTGTCAGTACCTGGAGAACATAACGTAAACAATGCGATAGTAGCAGCAGCAGTTGCCGCTAGTGTAGGCTTAAGTGCAGAGGAAATAGCGGCAGGAATCGCTACCTATAAGGGAGTGAAAAGACGTTTTGAGTATATTGTAAAAGAACCTACGGTATACATCGATGATTATGCCCATCACCCAACAGAGGTAAAGGCATTTATTTCTTCGGTGAAGGAACTATATCCTAATAAAAAACTGACAGTGATTTTCCAGCCGCATCTGTTTACACGTACCCGTGATTTTGCAGAAGGGTTTGCCCAAAGTTTATCTTTGGCTGATAAGGTATTATTAATGGATATCTATCCAGCTAGAGAAGAGCCAATAGAAGGAGTAACAGCCCAGTTGATCTACAATCAGCTTACCACAGAGAAATGTATGGTACAGGAAGATACGGTAATTCAAGTATTGGAGCGGGAAGAAAGTCTTGAGGTGATCGCAACAATAGGCGCTGGAAATATCGATCGATTGGTGACTCCATTAAAACGTTTTTTGGAACAGAGATAGTATCAACCTGAAAGCCTATAGCATAGACATTTTTTAGATATGGAGAATAAAAAGATTTATATCAAAGGAGCGGCGTTGTCGTTAATGCTGTTGATCATGGTGGGCATAGGAGGGTATGCATTATATGAAAAGAAAGAGACTGCGCAGGCAGTTGGCATGATTATCAATATAGAGAATAAGCATGAGTCTCATTTCATTAATGACAGTGAAGTAAGAGAGATCATACAGCAGACAGGCCTGAAGTTAAATAAGGATAATGCACTATCCTTAAAAGCTTTGGAAGATAAGTTGATCGAAGTGGATTTTATTAAGCGGGCAGAGGTGGCTCAAGACCTTAAAGGGAACTTGGTGGTTGATGTTTACCAGGATCGCCCGATTGCTCGTGTAGTGGCGCAAAACGGACGCTCAGCTTATATTAATCAGGAAAAAGAGATTATACCTCTCTCCTCTAATTATACGGCTAGAGTATTATTATTAACCGGTAGGGGAGTGGAACACTTTTTTGAGGAAAATTTTATGCAAACTCCAGCAGGACAGCAGTTATTTGAGTTGGTCTCAGCGATTTATGAAGATGAGTTTTGGCGCTTGCAAATCGCACATTTGGAGCTGGATAACCAGTTAAACATGAAGGTGTTTACGCAAGTAGGTAAGGAGCTGATAGAATTTGGAACAGCGGAGGATTATCAGACCAAACTGCATAAGTTGAAAGTGTTCTATGAGCAGATCATTCCCAAGAAAGGGTGGAATTATTACAAAACGATAAAATTACAGTATAAAGATCAAATCATTTGTAAATAACTCCTATAATCAGTTAAATTGTATTTCTAAAGCCAGAGAATGACTTTTTCCAATAAAAAAGTACCCATATCTAGGGTAATTATTACTTTTTTAAGAAAAAATAGTACGCCTGGCAGGCATAAAAACTTTTCACTTATACCCAATTAACAGATCGTAAAAGTATGTCAGATATTATTGTAGGGCTAGATATTGGCACCACGAAGGTTTGCGCTGTTGCCGGAAGACTGGACGACTATGGTCAGCTGGAAATCATAGGTATGGGCAGTGCAGTATCTGAGGGAGTGCGTGATGGGGTAGTAAGCAATATCAATCGAACAACCACGGCAATTCAGCAAGCGCTAATTGCGGCTGAGAAAGATGCGCAGATCGAAATCGGCATTGTCAATGTGGGGATCGCAGGCAAGCATATTCGCAGTGTACAACAAAAAGGTGGAATCACCTTGCGCCATAAGGACGAGGAGATTACCATGGATGATGTCATTCGTCTATCAAACGATATGTATCGTATGATTACAGACCCAGGACATCAGATTATCCATGTGATTCCTCAGCAATATACGGTAGATCACGAAGAGAGTATTAAAGATCCCGTAGGGATGGCTGGCGTACGCTTGGATGGACAGTTTAACGTGATTACAGCAAGCTCCAATGCGATACGAAATATCAAGCGTTGTGTAGACCGTGCAGAACTGGAAATAGATGATTTGATTCTGGAACCTTTGGCCTCTAGTATTTCTGTACTGAGCGAGGAGGAAAAAGAGGCTGGAGTCATGATTGTGGATATTGGTGGGGGAACCACGGATGTCGCTATTTTCTATGAAGGAGTATTGCGTCATACAGCCGTTATCCCATTTGGAGGGGATATTATTACTTCAGACATCAAGCAGGGATGTGCAGTGATGCCACAGCAAGCAGAGTTGCTGAAGGTCAAATTTGGACGATCCCTTTCCGAGGAAGCCAATGAAAATGAAGTGGTTTCTATACCCGGTATCCGAAATAGACCTCCCAAAGAGATCTCTATTAAAAACCTGGCTTATATCATTGAGGCTCGTATGGACGAGGTCATTGAACTGGCAATGGCTGAACTAAGACGTTCTGGTTTTGAACATCGATTGACGGCAGGAGTAGTCTTGACAGGTGGTGGGGCTTTGTTGAAAAATATCAAACAGTTGTTTGAGTACCGTACAGGGTTGGATGCCCGTATTGGTTATCCCAATGAGCACCTAGGCAAGAGTAAAAGAGATGAAATAAAAAACCCGATGTATGCGACCGCTGTAGGGTTGGTTCTGGCAGGGTTCAAGGCCTTGGAAAAGACGTCTGCATCCTATGATGATGAGCATATGGATGGAGCAACCAACAAGCAGGATAATAAGCATAGGGTTTCCGATACTTCTTCTAATGCTGGTGGTAACTTTTTCTCAAGCATGTTGAGAAAGGCAAAGGATCTTTTGATCGACGATTATGATGATAGTGGTTACTATCAATAAAAATATCTGTAGGGGCGCGATTAATCGCGCCCCTACAGAAACTCTCCTCAAAAATCTCCTCTTTAATACAAGAAATTTTACATTTCCATCGTATTTGAAATAAGAACCTATTAATTTTGGAAAGCAATTTCTTATATTGTTTGCTAAAACCTAGCATACGTCATTAAAGGCTATTAATTATTTTTTAGACCATGAAAATGAGACTGGCGTATTTTTTCCATGAAGGAAATAGGAGTAAACCTTTGAATACGAGAGCATCCTCTCAGGAAGCAAAAGAATAAATATATGGATACGAACTACGAGTTTGACATCCCGGCAGGAGCGTCCAACATTATCAAAGTATTTGGTGTAGGCGGTGGCGGTGGTAATGCCGTCAAGCATATGTATGAACTGGGTATTACAGATGTAGATTTCTTCATCTGCAATACGGATATACAGGCACTTCAAGCAAGTCCCGTACCCAACAAGGTACAGATTGGGACAGAGCTAACAGAAGGGTTAGGTGCTGGAGCAAAACCTGAAGTAGGGAAGCAGGCTGCGCTGGAGAGCAAAGAAGAGATTACCAATATTCTTCAGAACAATACCAAGATGCTTTTCATTACCGCTGGTATGGGAGGTGGTACAGGAACCGGGGCAGCACCTGTGATTGCAGAGATTGCCAAAGAACTGGATATCCTGACCGTAGGTATTGTCACAATGCCTTTTAAGTTTGAGGGTAAGCCTAAGGAGCGAAGAGCTCTGGAAGGAATCGAAGAGCTTAAGAAAAACTGTGATACCGTACTGGTGATCCTGAATGATCGCTTGAAGGAGGTATATGGTCGCTCGACGATGAAAGAAGCTTTCGGTCAGGCTGATAATGTATTGACCAAAGGTGCCAAATCCATTGCAGAGATCATCACGGAAGATGGATATATCAACGTGGACTTTGAGGATGTGAATACCGTTATGAGACATTCAGGGCAAGCTGTGATGGGTTCTGCCACAGAGTCTGGAGAAGATCGTGCGATTCGTGCAGCAGAGGGAGCAATTACCTCTCCGTTGTTGAATAATACCAATATTAATAATGCCCAGAATATCCTACTGAGTATTGTAGTCTCTGACTATGATGAGTTCGGTATGGAGGAACTAGAGCAGATTACAGATTATATACAGGAACAAGCCGGAGGACAAGCGGAAGTGATCTTCGGGGTAGCATCTGATCCTTCTTTGGGAGATGCCATTAGCGTTACTGTCATTGCAACGGGATTTGAGACGGATGGAGAAGAAGAAACCCGTACGGTGATCGACTTGCATTCAGGAAAAGCAAATAAAGAAACTAAGCCTGCACCGGGATATACCACAAAAGGCGAGGATTTTTTTAAAGAAGGGGAGTCGAGAGAACAAGGGGTTTCTGAAGTAAAGACAGAAGCCGCTTCCGAGGAAAACAAAGTGCAAACTGAGGAAGCGCCGGTAGAAAAAGAAATTGAGGAAGAAAAAGCTCCTCAACAGGCCGCTCCGTCTCCCCAGAAGCCAAAGAAACGTGTTTTCACATTGGATGACAATTACGATGTGATGGACGAGCAGGAGATCATAGAGGATGAGCCTTCTATGGAAGAACCAGAAGATGATACATTGCAAGGAAGGCATCAGATCAGTCGCTATATGAAGGCTTCTTCTGTTAGTGAGTGGTCTAATGAAGAACTAAAGGAAAAGCAGGAAACTCCTGCATTTATCCGAAGAGGTGTAAAACTCAAGGATATTCCACACTCTTCAGAGTCTGAGCAATCTCGCTTCAATGTAAGCGATAAAAAAAAAATAATGGGAGATAATTCCTTTCTACATGACAATGTAGATTAACAATAAAAAAGGCAACCTGAAACGGTTGCCTTTTTTGTTCATGCTGTTGAATCGTTGAATTTCAATACTTCGTATTGAGTTGAATTGAGCTTCGCTCGTTGATTCGAGTTGATGTGTTTACTGATCTTAGTAAATTATTCAATCAACAAATCAACTCGAATCAACGAGCAAAGCTCAATTCAACAGTTCAACGATTCAACATTATTTGAGATGTATTTCTTGGTTAAGGATAGCGTACATCTGTTTGGTGTTCAATCGATCCTCCAATAGCGCTTCTAACTCGACTATTCTAGAAGAACCATAAAAACACTTCGTTTTTTGTAGTGCAATATAAGCTTCTCTCCAGTTTTTCTGATTGAAATACTGAATAGCCCTATTGAAGTACTGCAAACCAGCGATTTCCATAAGGCTCACTGGTTGATGCAGTACCTGACGATAGGTATATACCTGAGTCCCAACCGTCATGTTTGTATCGCCTTTTAATGCTTTGGCTCTATATTTATTTTCTCTGCTGGTAATATCTTTTTGATTGCTAACAAATCCTCGATAAGGATCGGTACTCTCAATCAAGATCTCTTTTCCACGTTTAAGACTGACTTTCAAATATACGTGGACATTTGTTTCATAAATCTGATACTCCAATCCAATTTGCTCCAGTAAATAAGCATAAAGCATGGTACCTGTCAGGCAATCATAGGTGCCTTCAGTTAATGTCTTTCTGAAGGTGCTGATAGGGGTATAATGCTTCAAGTATTGTTTCTGTACCGTTTTATAAAGGTAAGCCACTAACTTTTGCTCTGATAGCGTTTCTTTTTTTTCGATTAGCGTTTCAGTCAGTAAAGCCAACTCTTCTTTTAGTTCAGCAATATCTTCTGAAGAAATATCTTGTTCTACGGACAAGAAGGCGTAGAGAGGGTCCTTTTCCCATGCTTGATCCGTATTGTTTAGTACATAATACTCCAAAGGGGTATGGGTCACTTGTCTGCTGAAAAATTGTCCTTCTGCAGAAAAGCCCAAGAGTAAAATACCCACTAAGGTGATAATATGTAACGGATAGTACTTCATAGGTTAGGTCTTTCTTTGTTCCCAAGATACGAAAAAAATTGACTTATGTAACATTAAGTTAACATTGATGTAACTTAGGTGTCGATAATCATCCTAGTATTTTAATAAATAATCAATAGTTGATGTAGATCACTTTAATTAACAGGTGTTGAAAGCCTATGAGGACTTTTTCTGCGATAAAGCATTTTTCATTATCCGAACTTCTCTTATCTTGTTTCTGATAAATGCGGTAAAGGATATTTTTTCTAAATAATTTACCATTATGGTTTGGAATCGTTGGACGACTAGCAGACAGTCACATAAGAATGGGCAGTATGTGATAAAGGCGGATAAAGGCCGTCGGTGGGTTATAGGTGATATCCACGGATATGCGGCTACATTTAAGACATTACTTAAAAAGATTAAACTGCAAGAGGAAGATCAGCTTTTCCTTTTGGGAGACTATATCAATAAAGGGCCGGATAGTAAAGAGGTCTTGGATACGATCATTCGATTACGTAAACAAGGCTATCAGGTATATGCCCTCAAAGGAAATCACGAAGAAGAGTTGATTCAGGCATTGCTTAAAACGGAAGGAAAGATTCCAACACGTTATCGACATTTGAGGTTAGAAAACAAGGAAGGCATGATAAAACAGAAATATTGGAAAATGTTGACTGACATGCCTTACTATATTGAGACCGAAGGCTTTTATATGGTACATGCAGGGTTTAATCTGGATGAAGGCAACCCATTAGTAGATCTTGGAGCAATGCTTAAGATCAGAAACCATGGAGATATTCGTTACTGGGGGATAAGTAAAAGACGTAAAGTATTAGTAGGGCATACTCCGGTACCATTGAATGAAATTCATCATCGTATACATGAACGTAGTCCGATTATTATTTTAGATAATGGAGTAGCTTCTCATAGAAATGGATATGGTAGGCTGCTTGCCTTGGATATTGACCGATGGAAGTTACAATGTCAAGAGCATAAAGGATAGGTTGATTTGTATCAGAAGAAAAATTTGGGCAAAAAAAAAAGCTCCAGATACCGGAGCTTCTTTTTAATCTTTAATAACCCAAAAACTATTTCTCATTGCTGCTTTCACATATATATACAGCCTACTAGGGGTTCCCCCTACCTTAAAGTGAAAAAAAATCTTCTTTTTTTTATATAAATCCCTCTACGGGGTCAAAAACGCATATTTTTATATGAATTTTTTTTCGAAAATAATTAGGGAGACCGGAGGGGTGTTTCTCGGAATCACCGCTTATGTCACTGCATTGACGATTATACAGCAATATAAATTGTGGAAATATGTAGTTCAGTCAGCTTTTATGGCTTTCGGTACCTTTGTATTGTTGGGAATGACGGGGTGGATTCTAGGGGATCAGTTTCATGAGTTACTCTTATCCATAGGGTGGATTCCTCAGGAGCAAGGATGGGTCTATTGGTTGACTTATCTATTGATCCTTATTCCTATGGTCTTATTGTTTGTCTTAATGTACAAGGCAGTCTTTCAAGTAGTCGTTGCTCCATTGTTAGGGAAAGTCATCGAAAGAGTTTTAGAAATCCGTACAGGTACTCCTTGGGATACCAAGTTCAGTTTGAATGTTGCCATACAAGGTTTCCTGAAAATAGGGTTGTCTTTATTATGGAAAGAGGTCGCACTGGTCACAGTACTATTCTTTTTAAGCTTTATCCCAGTTTTTGCGGTGGTAACAACTCCTTTAATGTTTATCGTATCTAGCTATTTCTTGGGAGCTTCCAGTATGGATATGATCAATGAAACATTACAGAAGAGTATGGAAGAGCGAAAAGCTTATGCCTGGAAGCACACAGGACATGTACTGGGCAATGGAGCAGGGTTTATTCTTTTATTTATGATTCCTGTCGCAGGGACATTTTTGGCGCCAGTACTATCAGTGATTGCGGCTAGTTGTAGCTATGAAAAAATAGAGGCAAAAAAATAAGGCCTCAGGCCTTAATTGTTGAATCGTTGAATTAAGCTTCGCTCGTTGAATCGTTAAATCGAGTTGATATGTTGGTTGACTCAATAAACACATCAACTCGACTCAACTCATTACAAAGTAATGAAATTCAACGATTCAGCGATTCAACATTAAATAGTGACTACCGCTTCCTCCAAAGGTTTTCTAACCTTCTTAAGGTGTTGGTAAGTGTCATCTTCTGCTCTATACCCAATAGGAAGTACCAATACAGACTGTAGTCCTTTATCTACCAATCCTAGAATGCGGTCGTACTCTGCAGGAACAAAGCCTTCCATAGGACAAGTATCAACATTCAGGGCAGCACATACCGTAAGTAGGTTTCCTAGTACAATGTAAGCTTGCTTGTCCATCCACACTTGCTTGGCACTCTCGTCCAAACGGCTAATGGTACTAAGCATCATATTTTTATAATCAGATAAGGCCTCTGCTGGAACTCCTCTGGTAGCGACAATATTCTCGATAAAAGCCTCTACGTCATCAGCATTGATGTCTGCTTGTCTAGCGATAACCAATAAATGAGAAGCATCTTTTACCTGTGCCTGTCCCCAAGAATATTCTACTAATTGCTCTCTTACTTCAGGGTTTTCCACTACCACGATCTTCCATGGTTGTAGCCCATAAGAAGAAGCGGTAAGGTTTCCTGCTTCAATAATCTGCTCTACCGTTTCTTGAGGCAACTTTTTCGTATCAAACTTCTTTGTTGCGTATCTCCAGTTTAGTTTTTCAATAATATCCATGACTGCTCTAAAAATTTCCGTTCATACTTTCTACGTGTTCAGGAGAACACGGAAAGCCCTTGGATTGTTGTAAAATACCGTGAAACTATTGTTAATATATTGTTCATGTTGTTTAGGTGAGCTTCGCTCGTTCATAGTGTTTAGTTGAAAATAAAATATAGTAGTTAAGATTGAAGCTGTCGCATTTTATGTTTAAAGATGCCATGTAATCGGTGATCGCTTATTGTTTATAAACGATAACCGATAAACAATAAGCTGTATATTATTCCGCAGACAGCGACAAGATTAACTTGAAGTACTATAGCATAAGAACTAAACATCATGAACGAGCGAAGCTCACCTAAACATTATGAACAAAAGCTATAGGACACGTCCCTCTACTTTATAAGTGTCTTCTCCCATCAGTATGACTTGTTTTTGCCCTTCAATCAGGTAATGCTGGCAGACTCCTTTTTGCAAGTGCATTTGTAAGTGTGTCGTATTGGAAAAAAGAAAGTTGGAACGCTCTAAAAAGACCTCTATCGAAACCGGAATACTATCTTCTTTTACGATGACGACTTTTTTTATCTTCATATCACTTTCCTTAGCAGTGTACGTAATGCTTTCTTGTCCCTTATGGTCTAAGGAGTCTACGGTGAAAGCATCTTTTAAGACAGGCTTATTGAGATTAACTTCCCTAAAAAGCTTAAACTCTTCCTCCCAGTCGATAGAGTGGGTCGTAATGGTATCGCTGGAATCTCCGTAATGAATGTTTTTAGAAACCTGTACCTGCTGTTCATCTAGTAACTTGACTTGTGTTTCGGTAAAGCCCACAAGGTCAAAGTAGTCTCCTTGACGCTCCTCCGAGGTGATATTCTCTGGAGTACAAGCCATCATGAATGTTATAAGTAAAGCAATTAAGGAGGTGTATTTTGTCATCATATTTATGTGATTGATATAGAAATCAAAATTGTATGCAAAGATAGAAATCCTAAAGGAATGAAGAGTGAATAATGAAGAATGAAGAATTTTTAATTAATAATTCTTCATTCTTCACTCTTCATTAAAATACTATTCCCAGATCACTTCAATAATGCTTTTGCCAGAGACAATCGTGGTACGTTGCGCATTTTTGTACTTACGAACTTTCAACCTTTTACGTAGAGGTGTTGTGGAAATGGCTTCTTGTTTCAGCACATTGGTCGCATCTTTCTTGTGGAAGAGGATAATTGTTTCTTTCAGAAGGTGTTCTTCCACTATGAAACTTTTTTTGGTAGTAGAGACTACCATTGCCTGATCCGTACCGGAGTGTCCATCTAGAATATTCAAAGCGTTCTGGGCAATAGGAACACCATACCCTATGAAATTGTTGCCAAAGGGGTACAGTTGACCGGATTGCTCAAGTGCTTTTTTGATTTCTGAGGCCGTCGCTTCTGGTTTGTATTGCCATAAGCAAGCGGCAAGTCCTGTGATTACAGGGGCAGAAAAAGAAGTGCCATACAAGGAGTAGCACGATAGGTTGGGCTTTAAGTAAGGTAAATGTTGTGGCCCGATACTACTGTAATCTGCTTTCAATCCATTTCTTTGAGTAGCTCCTATGGATAGCACATGTTCAGCATCAGCTGGCGCAGAGAGGATCTTCCAGCTTTCTTTATCTCCTTCATTTCCGGCAGAGACGATAATAAGCATTCCCCTTTCTTTGGCAGCAATATTGGCAGCTTTACTAATCATGGTGGTTTTTCCATCCATATCGCTGATCTTATAGTTTTCTTTGGGGTTGTCATACCCGATACTATATCCCAAAGAGGTATTCACTAACTTTACTCCTAGGCTATCTAACCACTCTATAGCCGCAATCCAATAATCTTCTTCTCCCCGAAATTCTTTGTCACCATGATCAGTCCTTGCCAAAAAGAAGGTGGCTTGATCTGCCATGCCATACTGTCGGTCTCCTGCTTTTTTTCCGGCAATCATTCTTAAGACTGTCGTTCCATGTGCATCAGAAGAGGTTCTTCGATAATCAAAAAACGTTTCGGGATCATCGTCAAAAACAAAATCCTTATAGCCTGTAACTTGTCCTTTTTGGAAGAGCTCTTTGAGGTAACGATTACGGGGAGCTTTCCAGAATCCTGCATCAATCACTCCTATGGTGACGCCTTTCCCGTTTAGTTTTTTTTCTGCCAGTACAGAAGCATTGATTTGTTCCAAAGCGTATCCATAGTGCAACGGTTGTGCAGATAGATCACTTTCTGGTAGAGATAGGATCTGTAGATGAGGGTCGATTACTTCGGTTGCTTTGACAAAAGACAAGGCTTTTATAGTTTCATGTTGCGCACTATCCAATAGGACAGAAACAGCATTCAACCATTTGGACTGACAGATAATCTCAGGGCCAAGGCTTTCGATTTGTTGTAGATAAGAAGGGTTGATGGGAGTATCACACCAAGAAGCGGGAGACGTTTGTATAGAAGGTTTATCCTCAAAAGTCACCCAATATTTTTGCTGGGCCCATAAAAAATTAGAGCCCATGAATAGGTATACTACCAAAGCAATGCAGCTTTTGTAGTAGTGTTGGATTGGTTTATTCATGGATTGGTGGTCTCTATGCTTAAAAAGCAATAGTTCCTTTAGTACGAAGTTGTTAAATAATTGAAGGTTAAAAATAATGCTTTTTTTGTTCTATCCATAAGATTGTTTGTCATTGAAGGGAAGTATTCAGAGGAGCCGCTACCTCTTACCTTTTCCCTCTTACCTTTTCCCTTTTATCTTTTCCTTCTTACCTTTAGAGAGAATAAGTATTCAACCAATACAACAATTATAGACAATGGAACTGACTTTTTGGGGAGCCGCCAGACAGGTGACAGGCAGTATGTTTTTACTGAAGTTAGAAGACGACTATCAGGTACTGATAGATTGCGGCGTAGATATGGCTAATATGTCGGAGAGCATGCCATTATACCCGGGAGCAAGTTTTCCATTTGATCCTACTTTGGTGAATGTAGTGCTGCTGACACACGCTCACCTGGATCATTCCGGTAAGTTGCCCAATATGTATAGAGATGGGTATGAAGGACAGATATTGTGTACTTCCCCAACCATGGAATTGACGGAACTTTTGCTCAGGGACTCTGCTAACATCAATCAGCGAAAAATAAAAGCTTACCATAAGAAATTAGCGAAAGGGATTGACCCGGAAAGCATTCCTTTTGATCCAAAGAACTTGTACAATGCCAATGATGTACAGCATACGTTGGAGCAGTTTGTTCCTATACAGTTTCACAGACGATTTAATATTAAGCCCGGACTCCATGTGACCTTTATTCCAACAGGGCACCTATTGGGAGCTGCAAGTATATTGGTAGAGGTAGAAGAAAATGGAGAAACCAAAAAACTTCTATTCTCAGGGGACATCGGAAGAAATGACTATCCATTACTTCCTGATCCGGAACCAATGCCGGAAGCGGATTATATTATTTGTGAAACCACTTATGGGAATCGAACGCATCAATCTATTGCAGATTCTACTGAGGAGATAGCGGATGTGATTCAACGTGCCTGTGTCGATAAACCGGGGCGTTTGATTATTCCAGCTTTTAGTATCGGACGTACGCAAGCGGTAATTTATATTATGCATAAGCTTTTTGAGGCGGGAAAACTTCCTCCTGTAAAGATTTTTGCCGATAGTCCTTTAGCGCAGCAAAGTAATCATGTATATGAGCGCATGAGCAGCTTTTTAAATGAAGAAGCCAAGGAGTTTAAGAAAGAATATGGTAGTCTATTTAATTTTGAGACACTAAAATACATAGAGCAAACCAAGGAAAGTGAGGCTATTTCTAACTACAATGAGCCTTGCATTATCATCTCTTCTTCGGGTATGATGGAAGGAGGACGTATACAGCATCATATCCGGGCGAATATGGAAAATAGCTATTGTACCATATTGATGGTAGGCTTTTCCGCAGAAGGAACCTTGGGGAATCGCTTACTTAATCATAGTGGTAGTATTCGTATTGGAACCCGGGAATATCCTATGAAAGCCAATATTGAAAAAACAGACTCTTTCAGTGGACACGGGGATGTATATGACCTTTTGAATTTTGTACACCAACAAGATGCTGAAAAGCTGAAAAAAGTCTTTCTAGTTCACGGAGAAGAAGAGGCCATGAAAGATTTTAGTGAGCAGATTCAATCCGAAGGATATAAGGTAGAGTTGCCAGAAAAAGGACAAACATTTAAACTTTAGACAGTGAACAATGAGCAGTGAACAATGAATAGTGAGTAGTCAATAATTGAAAATTAACACCACTACACTACCAATTACGCACACAAAGCATAAATTTCACTGTTCACTGTTCACTGTTCACTGTTCACTGTTCACTGTTCACTGTTCACTGCAAAAAAATCTCATGTCTCGTTTTTTTGAAAAATTACAGGATCAGCTCTCAGATTACCTATATCAGCTGACCACAAACATTATAGAAAAACCATTGAAAAAGGTTGTGTTAATAGGGGCTGGTAATGTAGCCTGGCATATGGCCCCCGCCTTGGAGGAGCAAGGATTTAGTATTGAGAAAGTATATAGCCGAAGTGTAGAGAATGCGGAGAAATTATGCGAGCAATTGTATGATGCAGTACCGATAGCTTCTTTAGATTTTAGAGAGAGTGAGGCACAGCTTTTTATAATCGCAGTTTCAGATACAGCTATTGAGAAGATTGCCAGGCAGCTACAGTTACCGAGTCAAGATACCATTGTCGTACACACCTCTGGCGCAATGGGAACAGAATCGCTAAAAGAAGTGGAAGGCGCTTATGGTGTTTTGTATCCCTTACAAACCTTCTCCAAGTCCAAGAAAGTAGATTTCAAGAAAATACCTATTTGTATAGATGCCAGTACGCAGGAGGCCTTGGATCAGGTGGCCGAAGTCGCCTATGCCTTGTCCAAGCAGGTATACCACCTTTCCTCTGAGGAGCGAAGAAAGCTACACGTAGCAGCTGTACTATCCTGTAATTTCACCAATCATTTTTTACGTCTGGCCAAAGGAATCATGGAAGTGAATGGCATGCATTTCGAAATGCTGGAACCTCTCATTCGAGAGACCATCGATAAGGCGTTTACCATAGGCCCCGAAAATGCCCAAACAGGACCTGCTGTTCGAGGTGATGTAGAGACCATGAACAAGCATTTGCTGGAGCTAAGTGGTGACGAAAAAATACAGGATCTGTATAAGCTCATCAGTGAAAATATTATGGAAATGAAAAACTAATAATAATAGTAGAGACGCTCTATATTAAGTTTGAATAAATAATCATCATCAGTGTTTTCTTCGACCTGGGCTATAATTTTGGTAGTTGATTCATGCAGATATTTTTTGATAAAAAAGCAAGGCTTATGACATCAGGTGTCATAAGCCTTGTTGCTTAAAAAGCACGAAATTGTTGAACGTTACGATTGTGCTGTTGTAAAAGCTGTTGCTGCATTTGCTGAATATGTTGCTGCGGCCAATTATGCATTCCATTCATATAAGGATTGTTATGAAACATCCATTGCTGCTGCCAGAACCAATTGGAGTTCATTCCTCTTTCGGTATGTCCTATGACCGAAAGTTGGATAGGAAGCAGAAACTCATAATTGATTTTCTCTCCTTGATAGCGGATTGCTTTATGGTTATAAGCCGATAGCATATAGAATATACTCGCAAACAACTCTTGATCTATGGAAGGCTCTACTCCCTTGAGAAGCGTTAAGTGGTACTTCCCAAATCGATCATGCTTGACTCTGAAAAGTATATCCCCCTGAGCAGAGGCTTTTTTGATAGCCTTAGGGTAGATAAACTTTCCTTCTGTAGGGGTTTTGGCGGCGGTATACCCATTAAGGCCTTTACTTAAGTTAGAAAGTTTAAGTCGAGGCTTTTTGCCATTGACATGCATGTATACCTTTTCTCCTTTTTCATCAATATAATATGCGTGGGCGAGTTGTTGATCGCCTTGTAGTTTATAGTTTATAGAAATATCCCTAAGACTGTCAAAGGCTGTAATCTCATATACGTGGGCTTTTTCTGCCACCATGGTATAAGACATCAGGCTATGCTCATCACTGTATCCTGGTTTGGGGCGAAATAGATATTTATCAGTAAGAGTGCCATCAAGGTTATAGATTTCATATTGTCGATGTAAGAAGTCTCCATGATGTTGATAGGTGACCTTCTTTCGGGTAGCTCCATTGGAGTAATACCAAAGGGATTCTCCTTCCAATTGATAAGGAAATAGACTACTATAACGCAAGGTGTGTAGTTTTATATCTTGTTGGTTATAGTACGAAATGACATACTCGTCTTTTTGGAAAGTCTCAATGATACCATAATAAGCCATATGCTCAGGAGTATTTAACTCATTCCAATAGGTATCATAATAGATATACTCTGCTTTGTCAAACTTCTCCTTATAACGATGCAGGTTAAACCACTGGGATATATTGATTTCTTCTGCTTTGCTTGGAACATAGTCTTCTATGTTGGAGGTAATGCTATTTAAGGTCTCTTTGAGTTTCTTTTTCTTTCGTGGCAAAAGATAAAAAAGTCCCCCTTTTCGATCCTGGTAATAATAGGAAACATAGTCCTGTTGTGAGCCTGGATGGATGTATTTCAAAAGGTTAAACTTTTCTGTTTGAGAGACGACTTCAAAGATTCTGGCATTGGCTTCTCCAACTTTACTGCCTAAAGCGTGATGTGCATAGAAGTTTCTAAATACCGCAAAAGAGTCTAGTCCTATACTATACCCCGTAAGATCTTCTGCGGATATTTTGGTAGCCTTTTTTTCCTCTTCAGTAGCCTTAAATAAGACACGCTTCCCACCATAAACAGGCTTGAGGTAGCCTTTAACTCTCTCACCATTGTTCTTATAAATCGTGCCTTCTGAAAATTGACTGTTCAGTCGATAGTTAATCGTAATCTTTTCTTTAGGCTTGTAACTATCCGAGTCAAAGTATCCTTCAAAAGGAATTCCTTCATAGTCGAAGAAGTAGCCAATAGGACTGTAGCGATCTTGGGCATGAATAGCTTGAAAGTTTCCTAAAAAAAGACAGAGTAAAAGTATTTTTCTCATAAAAAGTAAGAATTAAAAAAGAATTATATGAACGATAGTATACCGTTGTACTGAATGTAAGAGCTAAAGGTTGTTATAAGGTACTTTTTTTTCTACCTGCTGTTTGAGTTTCATTCTCATTGATATTATTTATAATTAATCTAATTAAAATTTGCAATCCCGAAAGATGTGCATTAGTATTGTATTATCAATAATTAGTCTAAATAAAAACCAATGAAAACTTATACACTCTTAGTCATAGGACTATTCCTATTTTTTTCAATCAATGCCAATGCACAGAAGGGAAAGATCGAAGGGGTGGTGACAGATTCTTTAGGTACACCAATCAATTATGTTCATGTAGGGCTTGAAAACACATCCCATGGCAGTGTAACAGAGATTGATGGGCGTTATACCATCTATAATGTGTCGCCGGGAGAATATACATTGGTCGCTAAATTTGTAGGTTATAAGGCATTTCGTCAGTCCATTACTGTAACAGCAGGAAGTGTAACTACGCTGGACTTCTCTTTGAATATTTCGGCCAAGGTACTGGAGGATATTATCGTGACGGCTAAACGTAATAATCCGAATGAGCGCATTGTTCCTACCGTTTCAAGACTTCCGGTCAAGCTGAAATACCAAACGCAGTCCATTACGGTACTTGACAATAAGTTGCTAGCAGAGCAGCAGTTGACAAACCTGGACGAAGCCATCAATTATGCACCGGGTTTTAACTTGGAGTCGACCCGTGGAAACCAGTTTCCGAAGATTCAGGTAAGGGGAGCTTCAGCCACCTTATTGGTGAATGGGTTGAGACTGGAGTCCAACAGTAGAGGAGGAGATGGCAATATTGATTTCAATGCGATTGAAAATATTCAGTTTATCAATGGGTCTTCTTCAATCGGATTGGGAAATGCCAGTATTGGTGGAGCCATCAACTATATGACCAAGACGGTTAATTTTGAAGAAGCTGGATCTGTGTTCGCCTCAGCAGGAAGTTTTGGTAGAAGCTATATGGGCTTTGACCAGCAGTTGACTTTTCTGGATGATCAGGTAGGCTTCCGATTGAATGGAAGTTGGAATCGAGGAGAGACTTTTAGGGAAGGTGTAGACTATGGAGCGATTACTATTGCGCCTTCTTTGGGCTTTAAGCTAAGCGATAAAGATATCATCAAGTTGGATTATATCTACCGAAAAGATGAGCGTTCACAGGATGTTGGGCAATTGAGGGTAGATAGTACTTTATTGGCAACAGAGGGCATTACGATTGCCAATAGCTTTAGACCTTCTATACAGCAATCCATCCGAGAAGATTTTATAGGCTTTACGGACGACTTCCAAAACCTGAATGACCATACTGCCTTTGCCAACTATACCCGTCGTTTCAATACGAAACTGGAGCTGGGAGTGACGGCTGGTTTATATACCAAGAATAGAACGTCAAGAGGAATCAATACTCGTAGAGCCTATGTAGATACGAATAGAGATAGAATTACGGATGCCTTCGTTCGGAGCAGTGTATTTCAGGAAACAGGAGCTACCTCTGCTTCTGTACGTATGGATTTGATTGGGAAAGATTTGCACACGGGAAGTCTTAAGCACAATATTCAGGCAAGTGTTGATTTTTACGCCAATGATAACTTTGTCATAGGGAATGGAGCAGAAAGCCGTGATCCGGGACCAGCCATTGATACCCTTAATATTTTAAATCCTGTGTTTGAAAGTAATATCAATAAGCTAAGTCCAGCAGCACAGGAAGCGTATTATACAGCGTTATTGAATACTGAAAATTCTACCTATAGAAATATCAACGGAATCACGTTGCAGGATCAGATTGAGTTGAATACGAAATTACGTTTGACTTTGGGATTACGTTACTCTTGGGGTACAACCTATAGTATGCTAAAGGAAAACCTGGGAACAGAAGAGTATACAGAGGCAAAAAGTGACGCCATTGATTTTAGCGGATTCTCTCCAAGCTTAGGCCTCTTTTACGACCTGACCAATAACATTACCTTATTTGGTAGTTATAGCAACACATTTGATGAGACCTCTATATCAGCGAACCGTGTTGACCGTAATGGAAGTATCATTGGTGAGGAAATCTTTGACCAAATGGAAGCCGGTATTCGAACAAGCTTCTTTGAGAATCGCTTTGGAGCAAACCTGACGGTCTATAATATTTTCAATAATAATGTAGCCACGCAGGCGGTGGACGTTAACGGCGATCCTCTGACTTCTCCGGAAGCTGTTTCAGAGGTGAACCCAGATGGAGAATACTTTGTGGCTATTGAGCAGCAACGTCGCCGAGGAATGGAACTGAGCTTACAAGGAAAGGTAATTGATGGATTAAACATTTACGGAACCTATTCATACTATGAGTTTTCGATGAAAGCAAATGAGGATCAGGAAGCGGTCATTCTGCAAACAGATTATAACCCTACGCATAGTGCCAGCTTGATCACCAATTATATGGTACAGGAAGGATGGCTGAAGAACGTAAAAATAGGCGGTGGATTGGTCTATACAGGAGATCGTGTCGTGACAACAAGAGGGCGTTCGGCCTTTACTTTTGTGAATGAGGCTTTCACCACCTATACGCTTACGGCAGGGTATAAGTATAAAAACTTTGACCTGGATGCCAAGTTCAATAACGTGAGCAACGAACTGCAGTATAACTTTTTTGGAACGACCTTTATCAATCCAATCAGCCCATTCAATTATGATGTCCGTTTGACCTATAATTTTTAAGAGATGCCAACTTTATTAAGAAAAAGAAAAAAAGACGAAAGTCTATTCAAGTATATCATTGCATTGACGCACCTATGGTTAGGACTACTCTCAGGAGTAGTTCTTTTCGTGGTCTGTCTGACTGGAAGCATTTTGGTATTTGAGCAGCCGATCACGGATGCATTCAATGCGAAGGTAGCCACCGTAGTTCCACAACAAGAACGTGTGTCTCTGGATAGTATACAAGCCAACTATTACAAGGCCCACACACTTCCATTGGGGCGTGTAACCGTACCCACAGAAGAAGATCAAGCAGTCCACCTTTATGCATCCAATAGAAAGAGCGGGGAACGCATTTCGGTTTATGCCAACCCTTATACAGGAGAACTAATAGGAGAAGATAATGCCGCCGTGCATACTTTTTTTAGTACGACAATGCAACTGCACCGTTGGCTGCTGGTCAGGGGAGTAGGAAAAACAATCGTGGGGATATCGACGGTTATCTTTTTATTCATGTTGCTGGGGGGAATTGTTTTGTGGTGGCCCAAGCGCATCAAGCAAATCAAGCAGGTTTTGACGGTCAAGTGGGACGCTAAGTTTTACCGATTAAACTATGATTTGCATAATGTACTGGGTTTTTACGCTGCTTTTGGGCTATTCTTTATCGCTTTTACGGGGCTATATTTTTCTTTTCCAGCAGTGCGAAATGGAATCAAAACAACCCTTGGTGCTGAAATAACGCAAAAGCAAGCGCAGCAACATAACCATAATCATGGCCCAGAGGGTGGGAAAAAAGGCAATAGAGGAGGTAACGGAAACCGTAACAGAAAAGCCCCTCAGAAGACCTATGCGTTACAGCAAGGCTATGAGTTACTACAGGCACAACTGCCTTATAACTCCGAGGTACGAATGTCTTTTCCCGGTAGAAGAAACAAGAACTTACGCTTCCAAAAATATAATACGGCTAATGCCATGGGCGCTTATCTGCCGGAGTATATAGAAGTAAATAGGCAGGGGAAACTCCTGTTGACACAACGTTACGAAGACCTTCCGTTGGATCGCAAGGTAACCTCCATTATACGTCCACTGCATACAGGAGAGATTATGGGATGGCCTTCTATGATACTGTACTTTATATTATGCGCTATCGGGACTTCTTTGCCAGTCACCGGATTTCTGATCTGGTGGAAAAGGAAAGGAGGTACTTCGAAAGCCTCTAAAAACACGCAGAAGACAATGGCTAGTAAGAAGCGAGAAATGATCGCTTCTTGATAAAAGAAAACCTCTAGTTTACTAACTGGAGGTTTTCTTTTGTAAAATGGAATTTAATATTTATTTGAGGGTGGAAATGAATTTTATAAAACCCCATTGAATAATGAACCAGAAACTTTTTATACTGATCATTGGTCTATGTTGGCTGTTCAGCTACATACCAGTATTCGCACAAGATAAGCTCGATGTCGATCAGTTTATTCCTGATTACCGTTTGATCTACAGTAATGAGCGCTTGAAGCTCATTGACATTTATCCTACAACATCGGGAGTACTTCTTTCTTCTCTTGATTTTTCTAACAGAACAAAAAAAGAATTGAAAAAGCAATTGGTCGATACGTTCATAACGCTTGATACTCGTAACCTTCCCATTGACACCCTTCAAGTGCCTTGTTGGCCTAGTGAATATTTTTGTAAGGCTGGAGGTCAGTTTCTATACCACCCTTCTATGCTTTATACTACTGTTTACAATGTTTTGGATGGACGTAAGAATAAATATACAGACCAATTAGATCTGATTTTTACGGTTGACGAACAGGGTTATTTTCAGAATATACGAGTACATAAAGAGAATAAGTATGGAAAGATAAAAACAACAATTTCAGGGAGAAAGAATAAGGTATATACTGCAAATATTCAAGAGTATACTGTGGAATATCAACAAAAGGAAATCCCCTATTACCCTTTTGTTAAAGGGTTGTTGGATGAGGGACAGGAATTCCTGATTGATTTTGTAGCTGGGAGAATTTATCTATTGAAAGGGGGGGAATGTTTGACTTATCCCTTACCGGAAGCGATTACCAAAGACAACTTTATAGAGTTGGAGTATGATGCTATCCAAAAAGCATACTACCTATTGCAAGAAAAAGAAACCCATTTAGGAGTCTATCGGTTAGAAAATAAGAGCTTTCAATTATTGGAAGTCTCACCGAGACAATCTTATCACAATACGATCATAGATGGATGTTTGTACAGTGTATTGCCATTTTCAGAATCACAAATAGAGGGCTTTTTTAAGTACCGGAAGCGGTTGGGACAGGTGCTTTAATGATCAGTTAAGTGAAATGATGTTTGCTAGAAATTGATCTTAGGGACAATGTCGTTAACTTAAGAACGCAAATCATATAGCCCCTCGCTATGAGGCAAGGGGCTACGGGCAAATAGTTATTATACTCAAATCGTATCCTCCTCCAACGAACTCAGTGTCACCAACGGCTCTTCCAATCCAATCATGGCAAAACGTTCCTGTCGCATCTGCTCTTCCTGGTATTCCTTATAAAGATAAATTCCATTAAACAGGAGTAATACAGCAGCTGCTGCCCAGTAAACATATTTTAGGGCAGGGCGAAAAGAAACTTCTTTAGGTTGTTTTTTTTGATGTTGTTGTAGTAAGGCATCGAAGTCCATATGCTTCTGTATCTCCTTATCAGAAGGGGTTGGACGGTTAAAGCGATAATCGTATTTCTTTTTCATGACTTTCTAAGGGATAAAGCGATTTTACGCAATTTTCCAATAATTCTATGGGTTTTTACCTTGACATTACTTTCGGTCATCTTCAGGATAGTGGATACCTCTTTTACTGATAACTTCTCAAAGTAACGAAGTTCGATCAATGTCAATTCTTCCTCCTCCAGATGGTCTAATAGTTTAGTAAGGATCTCCATATCGTCGTTTTCCCAAGTGGTTGCTTCTTCTTCTACAAGTGGGGGTAGTCGGTCTTGTTCTAGAGAAACCACTCTTGTTTTTCCTACTTCCCGGTAATGGATATTGACTTGGTTCATGGCAATGCGAAAGAGCCATGCGGAGAAGGGTACGCCACGGTATTCGTACCTTGGTAAATGCTCCAATGCTTTCATAAACACCTGTCCACTGATCTCTGCAGCCTCTTCTTCTGTGTCCACTCTTTTGTAGATAAACAGAAAAATAGGTCGGTAATACTTCTCATACAGCGGCCGGAACTGTGCCGGATTTTTCTGGGCAGCCTCGACAAGGGCTTGTTCCTGGCGTATATCCTCTTGTGTTTGATGCATAGTTTTCAGTTAACAGTGAGCAGAGAGCAGTGTACAATAAACAGTGAACAGTGAGTAGTAAATAATTGAAAATTGAAAATTAATCATTGAAAATTAAAAGCTGTATGTGACGTATCGGTTTTCACAACTGTCTTCACTTATAATTCTTCATTGTTGATACGTTACACAAAAAGGAGATTTATTTTTAATAATTGTTACCTATAGGAGGGCAAAAGTAAGATGGGAGGTATGTATAAGGTAGGAGCATTGTTACTATATCAGCTATGTATGAATTTAATGTAAATAGTTGATAATTAAGTGTATGTTTTGTGAGAAAACAACCATAATATAGGACTTCTCGTATATATTAGTACCCTTAGCAAAATTAGCTCTACTATTTTATTACATACGACCAAAGTACACGGATTGAATGATGCTATATTCTAGCTTTTTGGACGATGCTTTGTGGTATTAAACTTTACTGGCTTTAACATTTTAGGGCTTGCTTGGAATACGTATTCCAAACAAACTCTTACCTAAAACAAATTACTCATGGACTATAGGTTAGAATTATCAGAATCGGGTAGGAAATGGACCAAAAAAGCGGAAGCAGGGTATTATCGTCGCAAGATGTTACTTTGGTTCGGTGTAGGTTTGGTGATTTTTGAAGTATTAGCGATCATCCTGGATGTGACGCTTTCTTTCAGCCGAGGAGCATCCCCCCAATGGGAAAAGTTTCTGACGGCAGCAGAGTTGACTCCTTTGTTTATTGCGGGGATCTTGATTTATGGAGGAAAACTGAATTTATGGGCTAGTAGCCCCATTTTCCCAGAGTATTATTTTATCGAACTGAATGAGAAAGGAATCCGCTATTTTCTTGGAAAACGTAAAAGGGATGCCCTGAAGCAGTTCCGTAAAATGTGGAGCGATAAGGAGCAGCAGTATGCGAAGACCTATCTTGTAGAAGACTTACAGTCATTGCGAATTGACCTCCATAATGTGATGGTAGGGTTGAAGAAAAATAAGGAAAAGATGATTGACCTTAGTGGGGTACAGTTAAGAGAGCGGGTGATGATTGGTAGAGCAATAGTACAATGGGCTAGAGAAAAGGGATTGGAAGTAAGTATTTCTCCTTCTTTTGATCGTATCCAAAAGAATTTCAGGAGTAAACCCACTAAAAAAGACCTAAAAAAAGTATAAATCGGCAAATGATTGGTAACTTTGTATTTCTGGAAGTTGTGTCTGTACTCTTCCGGAAATACAATGATGAGGAAACGGTAATTTTTGTAATTTTGCCCACATGAAGAATATAAGGAATTTCTGTATAATCGCCCATATTGACCACGGTAAGAGTACACTTGCCGATAGATTGCTGGAGTTTACCAAGACGGTTTCTGACCGTGAGATGCAACAGCAGTTGTTGGACAGTATGGATCTGGAGCGTGAGCGAGGGATCACGATCAAGAGTCACGCCATCCAGATGAATTATACACATAATGGAGAGGAGTACGTATTGAACTTGATCGATACTCCCGGACACGTGGATTTCTCGTATGAGGTATCCCGTTCAATTGCCGCTTGTGAAGGTGCTTTGTTGATTGTAGATGCTTCTCAAGGTATTGAGGCACAAACAATCTCCAACCTATACCTGGCAATCGAACATGATCTGGAGATTATCCCAGTAATGAACAAGATTGACTTGCCACACGCTAATCCAGAGGTAGTAGCCGATGAGATTGTGGACTTGATTTCTTGTGACCATGAAGATATTATCCCAGCCAGTGGTAAAACAGGAGCGGGTGTTGATAAGATTTTGGAAGCGATTGTAAACCGTATTCCTGCGCCTAAGGGAGATCCGGATGGCCCGCTGCAAGCATTGATTTTTGACTCGGTGTATAACTCTTTCCGTGGAGTAGAGGTATACTTCCGAATTATGAACGGTAGCATCAAGAAAGGTGATCGCGTAAAGTTTGTGAATACTGGAAAAGAGTATGGTGCAGACGAGATTGGTGCACTGAAATTGAAGCAAGAGCCTCGTAAGGAAGTCAAAACAGGAGATGTAGGGTATCTGATTTCAGGTATTAAGGAGGCGAAAGAAGTAAAAGTAGGGGATACGATTACGCATAAGGAACGTCCTTGTGAGACGGCTATCGCTGGTTTCGAGGATGTAAAACCAATGGTATTTGCGGGTATCTATCCCGTAGACACTCAGGAGTTTGAAGAACTGAGAGCTTCCATGGAGAAGCTACAGCTGAATGATGCGTCTTTGGTGTGGGAGCCAGAAACATCAGCCGCTCTTGGTTTTGGTTTCCGTTGTGGGTTCCTGGGGATGCTTCACCTGGAGATTATTCAGGAGCGTTTGGAGCGTGAGTTCAATATGACGGTGATTACTACAGCACCTTCTGTACAGTACCATGCTTATATGAATGACGGAGAAAAGGTGATTGTCAATGCTCCTTCTGATATGCCTGATCCAGGAAAATTAGACCGCATTGAAGAGCCATTTATCAAAGCCAATATCATTACCAAGGCCGATTATGTAGGACCGGTAATTGGTTTGTGTATAGAGAAGCGTGGTACGATGATGAACCAGACCTATTTGACAACAGATCGAGTAGAGTTGGTGTTTGAAATGCCACTATCTGAGGTAGTCTTTGACTTCTTCGATAAGTTGAAAACCATCTCTAAAGGATACGCTTCATTTGATTATGAGTTGATTGGTTTCCGTTCATCTAAGTTAGTGAAGTTGGATATCCTTTTGAATGCTGATTCTGTGGATGCTTTCTCTGCAATCGTTCACCGTGATCACGCCTATGATAGAGGGAAGAAGATCTGTGAAAAACTAAGAGAGGTGATCGACCGTCAGCAATTTGAGATTCCAATTCAGGCAGCAATCGGTACGAAAGTAATTGCTCGTGAGACCATCAAGGCCCTACGTAAAAACGTAATTGCCAAGTGTTATGGTGGTGATATCTCCCGTAAGCGTAAGCTTTTGGAGAAGCAGAAGAAAGGTAAGAAGCGTATGCGTCAGTTAGGTAACGTAGAGGTAACGCAAGAAGCGTTCATGGCGGTACTTTCTGTAGACTAAGATGATAAAAATGTAGTTTATTGCTTTGGGCAGGATATCTATTAGAAAGATTCCTTGTAAGCATAACTATGTTATAAAATAGAAACATGAATCATCCCATATTAACATTTAAGGGGTGATTCATGTTTTTTTGTTTAAAAAGTGCCTTTATATATTTAAAAGCGGCCTTGAAGAATTGCCGTTAAAATTTTTAATCGTAAAAGCGTTAAGAAAATTCCATTGTTTGAGCGTAGCGAGTTTGGAATTTTTAGCTTTTGCGATTAAAAATTAGGCAAATTCTTCAAAGCCTTGATTTTTTTGCTTCGTTTTTTCATCAAGGAAAAAATGAAGAAGCTTATAAAGGGCTTGTTAGATAGCTGTAAAGTGATGAATTCTCAGAAGACTAAGCCATTTGTTAATACGGGATGATTCATGTTTTCTATGTAAAGTATTGAAAATAAACACTTTTTTATTGTATTTTTCCTTTTCAAATTAGCACTACTTACTTTATTCTACCTTCTAGTTAAACTCAACATTAATGTTGTCAAATTATTCTTCTGTACTTCTTATTTTACTAGCATTCTGTTCTCTGAATACTTGGGGCCAACGAAAAGTAGCCGATAGTATTAGGGTACATCTACAGTCACATCCTGAAAAGGACTTTGTTTATGCGGATGATTTCAATGCCTATGTTTTTGCATATCGCAGGATTAATGCAGATACGATGCTCCTATTGGCAAAGCAGTCCTTGAAGATCAGTCAGGAAATTAATTATAAGAAAGGGGAAGCGGTAGCCTATGATCGCATTGGAAGTGCTTATTATTACCAAGGAAAGTACGACTCAGCGATTATTAATTATCAGCATTCTTATGAAAAACATCAGGATATAAGTGATTCAGTCGGGATGACTGCTTGCTTAGCTAATATCGCTAATAGTTATGACAATCAGGGAATGCACGACTTAAGCTTGAAATATTATTTTCAGGTGTTACCGGCTTTACAAGCAAGAGAAGACTCATTTAGGATTGAGCTGAACTATTATAATATAGGGACGACTTATGATAATATGGGGGAGTCGGAAAAAGCAAGTGAGTATTTTTTCAAATCCTTGGAAATAGCCGAGAAGATTAACGATCGGGATGGAATGGCTTGGGCGTATAAATCTATTGGTCAGATTTATGGCAGGCAGGAGGATTATTCGAAAGCAAAGGAATACTTATTAAAGACACTAGAAATAAGAAAAGAACTCAAAGACGATAAGGAGGAACACGTAGCCCTACTCAGTATTAGCAGGATAGATGAAAAGGAAGGTAACCTAGCCAAGGCCTTAGCTTTACAAAAAGAAATTCTACATTTCTTTCATAAAAGTGGGTTTCCTCGTTGGGAAGGAATTACACTCACCCATATTGCCCAGTTGCATAAGAAACAAGAGCAATTCTTGAAGGCTGAAGCGTCCTTGATGAAGGCTTGTGCAATTTTTGAGAAACTAAACGAACGGGTACAATTGTCGAAAGCAAAACGAGCACTAGGTGAACTATATGTGCAAATGAAAGCATATGCTTCTGCCACCCAAGCTATTCAGGAGTCTATGGATTTGGCTACGGAGAGTGATATGCTGGAGGTCTTGGAAGATAATTACAGGACTAGGTATAAGCTAGACTCTCTTCAAGGGGATATAGCAGGGGCCTTTCAACACTATCAACAGTATATCGCCCTAAAGGAAAGAATATCTTCCGTTGAAAAGGAAAAACAAATTCGACAGCTTCAAATCCAATACGAAACGGAGGAGAAAGAGCAGCAAATTCAGCAACAAGAAAATCAACTAGAAGTTGCCCAAGCAGAAATAGAAAGAGAGCAATTGCTCTATCAAACCTTTTTGGCTATTTCTATATTGATGTTTATCGTGTTGGGAGTGATTTGGTGGGCTTATCATCAAAACAAGAAGGCACGGAAGAAGATTGAAGAGCAGCATACGCGTTTAGAGGAGTTATCAACCTTTAAAGAAAATATGACGAGTATGATTGTCCATGATTTGAAAAATCCGCTTAGTACGGTGATTAATTTGTCAAATTACCCTCAGGTAGATGGGAAGAGAATAAGACAGGAAGGGCAGCGAATGTTTAACCTGGTCATGAATATGTTGGATGTGCGTAAGTTTCAAGAGATAGAGATCAAACCTGTAGTAGAAGACGTTCTTTTGCATGAGATTCTGGAAAGTAGCCGTCAACAGGTAAGTATCTTGCAACAGGATAAGTCAATTGTATTGCATGTACCTCAAACACCTGTAACAGTAAGGGTAGATCGTTACATGATAGAACGTGTATTTGTCAACTTATTAACCAATGCCATTAAGTTTTCTCCTTTGGGGGGAAGTATTCATTTGAACTATAAAGTATTAAAAGATGCTTGGGTACAGGTAAGTGTAAAGGACGAGGGAATAGGGATTCCTGAAGAGGAGCAAGAGACTGTTTTTAGTTTATATGGACAGGTGGGTGCTGGTAATGTAGCTACTTCTACAGGATTAGGGCTTTCTTATTGTAAAAGTACTGTGGAAGCACATGGAGGAAGGGTAGGCTTGAAGTCAGAAGAAAATAGAGGAACAGAAGTATTCCTTACCTTGCCTCTGGTACATATAGAAGAAGTAGTAGAGGAAGTAAAAAAACAGGAAAACAAGAAGGGGTATCAATTGGAGCAGCTAACACATTACAAAAAACAATTAAAAGAAATTCCTGCGTATAGTTATTCTGAGGTTAGTGTAGTTTTGAGTGATTTAAAGGAAGAAGATGATCTAATGGTAAAGCAATGGAAAGAAGAGGTAGAGCTGGCAAGTTTAACGGGAGATCAGGCGCAGTATGAGCTGCTATTGAAGTAAAGAAGTGTAACTTTCAATTAAACAGTTCGTTAAAAGGGAGTGTGTTCCAAACATGTTCCAAATGATTATTGAATATTAATCTTTTTATATGAATTCATACAAACCGACTATTGTATTCAGGAATTGTCTGTTGGTATGCTTTTTCACTTGTATATCATGCACGTTTACGCAGGCTCAACGAAGAGTGGCGGATAGCGTCTGGAACATACTGGAAAGTCTGCCGGAAAAAGATACTACTTATGCTTACGAGTACAATGCTTACGTGAAGGCCTATCAGAGTATCAACCTTGATTCCATGATGTTGTTGGCAAAAAACTCCTTAGCGTTGAGTAAGTCGCTGGATTACCCCAAGGGATATGGCGTAGCGTACGAGCGTATTGGGATGGTGCATTACAATCGTGGAGAATACGAGGAGGCAGCAGTGTACTTTGATTCCAGCCATGTTATCCATAGTGCTATCAGAGACAGTGTAGGAGCGGTGTCCAGCTTAGGAAATGTAGCGTTCTGTTATGATCGCTTGGGAATGTATGAGCTGAGTTTAAAGTATTTTCAGCAAGTCGCCGATTCATTCTTAGTGATGAATGATACGGTTCGATTACAGCTTTCTTATAAATGTATTAGTAATTCTTATCAGCATTTGGGCAAGTTGGATAGTGCGACCAAATACTTACTGATGGGATTGCGATTGGCAGAGGCAAAACCGGATAGAATTAGTGTAGCGGGTACGTATAGTGATATCGGTAAGATCTATTTTTCCCGCAAGGAGTATGCAAAGGCTAAAGTGTATTTTGAGAAAGCCCTGACTTTGAGACAACGAGATGGAGATGACTTTGGCGTAGGTCGTTCACATTTAAATTTAAGTAAGGTTTTCAGGGTAAAAAAGCAGTACAATGAATCCTTAATGGAAATCGATAAAGCATTAGTCTTTAGTACTGAAAATGGGTTTACAGACATGGAAGCAGATGCGATCCGGGAAAAGGCATTGACTTACCTGGTCATGGGAGAACTAAGGAAATCGGAACAATTCTTTAAAAAGGCCGAACAGATTTTTATGCAAACGGAAGGGCATCGGGAACTGGTGGAGTTACAAAATAAAATGGGTACACTATACCTCAAGTATCAACAATGGGATAGAGCCAAAGCCTATTTTGATAAATCTATGCAGAAAGCCCAAAAAGGTGGAATGAAAGAGTGGGAGATGAAAAACTACAAGGGCCTTTATGAAGTAACGCTGGCATTGGAGCAACATCAACAAGCCTTGGCGTATTATGAGAAGTATATACAGTTGAAAGATGAGATAGTTTCTTTAGAAAAAGAAAAACAGATCCGTCAGCTGCAAATCCAATACGAAACAGAGAAAAAGGAACAGCAAATTAAGCAGCAAGGCAATCAACTGGAAATTGCAAAAGCTGAAATAGAACGAGAACAATTACTCAATCAAGCCTTTCTTGTCATCTCTATATTGATGTTGGTCGTAGGAGCAGTGAGCTTCTATGCCTATCGTCAAAATAAGAAGGCCCGTAAGAAAATAGAAGAGCAACATAACAAACTGGAGGAGCTATCTACCTTTAAAGAGAATATGACAAGTATGATTGTACATGACTTGAAAAATCCACTCAGTACAATTATCAATCTCGTCAACTATAGCCCTGTGGATGGACGAAGAATTAAGCAGGAAGGACAACGGATGTTCAACTTGGTGATGAATATTCTGGATGTCCGTAAGTTTGAGGAGGCAAGCGTACAACCTACCTTAGAAGAAGTATCTCTGGGAGATATTTTGGAGGATAGCCGTCAGCAAGTACGTATGTTGCAAGAAGATAAATCTATCGTACTACAATTGCCTACAACACCTATTACCGTGAAAGTAGACCGTTATATGGTAGAGCGTGTATTTGTTAACTTATTGACCAATGCGATTAAGTTTTCGCCTTTGGGAGGAAGTATCTATTTGAAATATCATATCACGGAAGAAGGTTGGGTACAGGTGAGCGTAAAAGATGAAGGAGTAGGAATCCCCAAAGAAGATCAAGAACTGGTCTTCAGTTTATATGGACAAACCGCTGCTAAAAATGTTTCGACCTCTACCGGACTAGGATTGTCTTATTGTAAAAGTACCATTGAAGCACACGGTGGACAAATTGGTATTCACTCCGAAGAAAATAAAGGAACCGAAGTATTTTTAACGTTACCTTTGGTGGCTGTAGAAGAAGTGGATGGAAGTCAAGAGGTAGAAGTCATTGAGGCGATAGGTACTTGTACTTTGGAGATATTAGACACGTATAAGGAACAATTGAGAGCGATTCCGGCATATCATTACTCAGAAGTAACGGAAGTGATCGCCCCTTTAAAAGAGACAGAAGAAGAAGTCATTAAAGAATGGATAGAGGCTGTAGAGATGGCTAGTTTGACAGGGAATCAAGAGCAGTATGATTTATTGAGCAGTTGAGTGGAGTGGTTGAGAAGTTGAGAAGGAAGCACTGAGGAAACATGCTGAGTTTTTTTATTTAAGTTTGAGTGTACAGATAGGTAATTGACTTACAAGGTGAAGAATTATAACTTTTGCCAAAAACTCCAAACTCCAAACTCCAAACTAATAAAAGGTATGGGAAAGAAAGTATTAATCATAGATGACGAAATCAACAACATTAAAGTAATCGCTGATTTTTTCGTCAAACAAGATCGTTCGCATAAAGTAATGACCTCCTTGAATCCTCGACAAGGATACCAGGTGGCTATAGAGCAGCAACCGGACCTGATTGTTATGGACTGGGAAATGCCAGAAATCAATGGGATTGAGTTGCTAGGGATGCTCAAGAAAAATGAGACTACCAAAGAGATTCCTGTGATTATTGCGACAGGGAAAATGGTCTCTTCGGATAACTTGGCCACTGCATTGGCTGCGGGAGCTGAGGATTATATTCGAAAACCCTTGGATTTGGTAGAACTAGAAGCCAGGGTTCGAACGGTATGTCGTTTGAATGAGCAATACAAGCAAATGAAGGAGTTGCTGAAGAATGAGATCGACTTGAAAAATAGAAAGTTGGCAACGGCTACTATGTATGCCTCTCAACGAAACCAGTCTTTAATTCAGGTTACGGACAAGTTACAAAACGTTATCGATGGACCAGAAAGTAAAGACCCTCGACAGGAGCTAAAGGCACTAAAGAAAGAGATCAACAGCTTCTTGGATATGGATGACAGTTGGGAGAACTATAAGATTCACTTTGAGGAGGTACATCCACAGTTCTTTGATAAAATAAAGGCGGTCGAAGCCAAAGTGACCAACAATGACCTGAAACTTTGTGCCTACCTTTGCATGGGACTAGACAACAAGGAGATTGCACACCTTTGTAATATCACTCATGATGGGGTGAAAAAATCCTTGTATCGTCTCAAGAAGAAACTAAGGCTTGGAGAAGAAGAAAACCTGAGAAGCTTTATTCAGCAATTGGATACCGTAGAGCAAGCTCCTGTTCTTGGGTAAGAAATATAGGAATTCATGCTCGTGAATACAGATAATGTAGGCCTTAGCCTCATGTAGATCCTCGTCTCAGGCGCAATGCCGCCAACTTGAAAAAGACATTCACACTATTTCTTCGTAGACGGTGGGCTTATTAAGTTTGAATATTTATCCGTCATGTTTCGTATAGTGACGGATTAAAATCCGCCCCTATGTGATGTCACCCTTTCAGGGTTTTATGGTATAATTCCGAAGGGATGACATCACTAAGAGCGCAGTACGCATTGAACTTGACTGAGGTAGTAAACCGCTCGGTCCAAGAGCAATTCCTTACTCGTACCTCGTTCGGAATTTGAACTCTTGGACCAGTTCAGTGCTTTTTCCTACTTATAAACAACTAATCGTGATAAACCCTATTGAAAATTAATAATTGATCATTAAAAATTAATCATTAAAAATGAATAACTCTTCACTCCTAACTAAAAAATCCCCCTGTCCCCCCTTTGTCCCTCCCCTTTTTCATCCCTAATCCTCTCTGTATCGTACTTTTGTAAATGAGAACCTTTACTAAAATCGATACTGAAAATGAGACGAATACCTATATTAGATATCAATAACCTACTAACACGACTTCGTGTACGGAACGGGCTATTATTGCTGATGTTCCTTTTTGCTACACAAGTAGCGAATGCCATGTCTTGGCAGCCCAACGATAACATGGACCAGTTGGACTATGAAGCCAAATATTTTGGAATCAATACGACCACTAATCTATCGGCACCGGGAGCAATGACCATGGGAACCTCTGGAAACAACTACTGGTTCAAGCTGCAGAACTCTCAGGCAACGAATGGAAACAGGCATTATATCTATTTCATGCTGGGGGATAAGGTATTGAAGAAGATGAATCTTTTGGCACAAAATAATGCCTCTGGTACTTTTTCATTAACCTATGATGGTACGAGTTACAGCTATAAGATTAGTAAGCCTTACGATAGCTCTAATAATACCTTTGCCTATAAGGTAGAGATGTCAAAAAACTTTTTTAATGCGCTAAAGAACAATGGTGAGTACCTTGGCTTTTCTTATTATGATATAGAAGCAGCCAATGATGGAAATAAATTTCATGTAGCTGTATCGACAGTACCTTACCGTTCGCATATCAACAGTAATAATGGGGATGTGAGTGCCCCTAAGAATCCAACCTATAAATTAGAGAATGGCAAGTTGGTATTTGAGTGGGAGACACCAGATGATCACCATTTTGGGGTGGTCGATTACCAATTGTTTGTAGGGACTACCTCCGTGTCTCTTCCTACCGTATATGGACACTCAGGATCAACATCTTTTAATTTTGGCTACAGCGGAAAAACATACAGAGCATCCTTTGTGGCAACAGACAAGGGGACAATTGGTAAGTATTATAAGTTGACCATTAACAATGCAACCTCTTCGGATAATTTATATAAATACGCTTATAACGTTAATATAAAGTCCAGACCTTCTATGGGTTCTTTTTCAAGGGGTGGAAATTCTTCATCAGCCACTTACTTTGAACCGAAAACCATGGAGGACCCGATCAGTCCTACGATGCAAATTTCGGATAATGGGAATGGAACAGCTGATGTCACCTTAAGTTGGTCTTCGAGTTCGCCGATCACACCTTATTACTACACCTATGGTTTCCGATTTGATTATGGGCAAACCATAGTCTTTGAGCAAAAAGGTTATATCTATAATACGACTTGGGGGTACTGGTATTACAAAAAGCATCAGACAGGACAGATTTCTGGACGATTTGACTACTCCCGTCCATCGGATAATATGGGAGGTAATTACAGTGTAAAATTCAGTAACCTATCAACGAGTTCCGAGGCATTTGAGAACTTGAGTAGCTTACAGATTTATACGATTATCTACCCTGTGGGAGGGCGTAGTTACAGTGCTTCGCCTCGATCAAATTATAACTACTTCAAGCCAAGTAGCTTAGATCCTTCCGATTTTAAAGTTTCTTTAGAAGATAACTCAGACGATACCTTTGATGTAAAGTTCCAATGGAAGTCTACGGATGCTTATCCTCATTCTTTCTTTAATTATAGAATTTATAATCAGAGTGTTATTACTAATATTTTAAGTGATAACCAACTTAGTTCTCTGACTGCTTCCTCTAGCGGAGGAGTCCATACGTGGACAAGAACCGTATCGGGAGTGACCTATACGATGGAGTATGATGAAAACGAAGCAGTCTATAATGAGGATGGCTCCAGGGTCTATAATATAACGGTGAAGAATGTAGACAAGGATGATAGCTTTTTGGCGAGCTTACCAAACCTTGTATTGAGGGCGTATACGCCTAATGGAAGCTATTACAGTAATTCGGTAGACTATACGGTAGAGCAGTCCGAGTACCTGTCAGAAGTACAGATCAGTGGAAACTCTTCGGGGACACTTTCCTTGGATGGTGTGCGATTGCCAACGAGTATACTAGAGTTTTATTTGTATTCAGATGATGTTAATGCGGCACAGAAAGTAACCTCGATTTCTTCCAGTTTGTTTACCAATTCGGATACAGATCAGCTATGGACAGTTCAGGCTAAGGTGAAAGGACAAGACGGATGGTTAACCAAAAAAGCGGGATTATTAGTAACGGACTCAGAGGCGGAAATTAACTTCAGGGGCTGTGACCGCTTGGGTGTTCGCTTTAATGAACTCACCTTACCAACAGGAACTTCCGGTACGGTAGAATACCGTATCAAGCGAAAAGAAGATGGGGTAGATAATTCCTTCTTAACACAAACGACCCAATCCGGAACAACCTACGAAGATACCCAAACTGCTGCCAATTCACTTTACAGCTATCAGGTAGATATCATTAATTCCAATATCAATGCGACAGGAAGTGATTATCAGTCCTTGGTGTATGCGATAGATCTTTCTCCAACTACAGGAAAAGCGTCTATGGCCAATATGCCATCGGTGATCAATAAAACAGCCTACTACAATGCGGATAGTGTAGCTATCAATGCAGAGATTACCTTCAGTGGAGGAGAGTTTGATGCCCTTCAGAAAGTATCGGTTTATCGTGTGACAGTGTCAACTGGACAGCAGTCAGCCACTAAGGTACTTTATGATCGAGATAATGGGGGAATGGATGCCAATGATGGTACGATTACTACGTCAAAGCTTTCTTACTGGGATGGTGATGCAAGTTTGCAGAACTGTGAGTCGTATATCTATACGTTTATTCTAGAGGATGACTGTAGTACGGAAAAGCAGTATGCGACAGAGGAAGCGCTGATCAGTGCAGATATCTCTGATACCTTTAATGAAGAAAAGAACTTGGAAGCAACCGTAGGTTTCTATGAGGATTACGTAGAGTTGGAGTGGCAGAATGATAACAATGAACTCGTAGAAGATTTCAGCATCTTAAGAGCATTGTATATCTCGGATAATGATGCGGACTTGGAGTGGTTTGAGATTGAGTCGGTAGATGCAAGTACGCATCAGTTTATTGATCGTACGGGACAGGCAGGTAGATTATATAAGTATAAAGTAGTGGCAAATATCCCTTGTAATGGGGTAGTGAGTGAACTAAGTTCTTATGTACAGGTAGGTTTCCGTGCACCAAGAGGAATTATTTCTGGTCATATTGAGTACTCCGGTGGACAAGAAGTAAAAGATGTAAGAGTACAGGTGACGCATGTGAATAACTCAGACAGAGGAAGTGCCTTGCAGTTGGAAAATGGGGATTTGTTCTTGCCAGATAGTGCAGCCAATGCAGAGGTGATGGAGGTCTTGAAGACCAATGACTTTACTGTGGAAATGTGGCTGAAACCAGATAAATCAAACAATAATCAGGACAATTATGCGATTATGGCATTGGGAGATTCTACCAAGTCATTAATGAAGATGTATAACGACTCTGATCAGTTGGATGTATTGGTCAATAATGGCACAGGAACAGCGGTTGCAGATTTTAGCGTAGTGAAAGATGAATGGCATCAGTATACGTTGGTGAGTATAGGAGATTCTAGTTTGGTTAGAGTATACTATGATGGTAGCCTGATTGCTTCTTATCCTACGATCGCATTGTCATCTATGCTGTATTCTATGGACGTAAATGATCCGGTATACTTCCTGAAAGGATATAACGGAAGTGTTGAAGAGCTAAGGCTTTGGAAGTATGCGAAGTCGGCGGAAGAAGTAGAGAAGGATTATAGCCGTATTACTAACAACCAGGGTAACGAACTGGCAGTATACTACAACTTTGATGAAGGTGTAGGGGTAATGGCTTATGATCAGTCCAAGAATGACGATAATATCTTTAACGAAAGACACGTACAGGGAACGGGTACGGTAGTGCAATGGTTAAAAGGTTCGTTTATTCCAACCACAGACCAATTGGGTTATGTAGGCTATACGGATGAGTTTGGTAACCACATTGTACATGGTATTCGTTATATGGGATCAGGAGAATCGTTCAAAGCAATCCCGAATAAAGGTGTACACGAGTTCTCTCCTTCTTCAAGGGTAGTCTATATCGGAGATGGTGGACGTGCCGTGAATGGAGTAGACTTTGAAGATATTTCTTCTTTCGTGGTAAAAGGTACGGTGACTTATGATGAGGATACAGACCCTGAGAATACGTCCCTGAATATCCCGGTAGAAGGAGGTATGGTGAAGATTAATGGAGAACCAATTATCTATCAGGGACAACAGGTCTATACGAAAGAGGACGGCTCCTTTGAGGTAGAAGTGCCGATTGGAGAACATTTGTTGACGATTGAGAAGGATGGACACACCTTCCGAAATGTATATACTACACAAACTTTATTAGGAGAGGATTCTATCTATTATAAGGTGGAAGATCGAGTGAAGTTTTTACATGACTTCCAGGAGCCTATTTATACGTTGGAGTTTAAGGACATGACACGTGTAGTGGTGATTGGTAAAGTTGTGGGGGGTGTCGTAGAGGCAAGTAAAGACCTGATCTTTGGAGGAACCAATAATAATATTGGTATTGCAGATATCACGTTTACACCTCAAAATGTTCTATACAGTAGTTTAGAAACCAATATTTTCACAGATACAGTTAGTGGAGAGTACCGTATAGAGTTATTACCGATTAACTATATCGCTAGTGCACCTGAAGCAGTCAATAGTACCTTCTCTTTTGATAGTGAGAATGATAAGCGCTTGCTTTCTTTGGGCAAACTGAATGTAGCAGATCTAAAGTATCTCACCAAAGAAGTGCCGGTAGGAGATGCCTCAAGAAGTGCATTTGATGCACTGGTGGATTCGGGTTATGCCGAGATAGAAGATATGGTAAATGAGAATACGATTGTGGTAGACTCTGTTCGCTATACGTATCCTTATCATGAGAGCGCAAACTTTATGTACAGTTCGACACCTGTGTTGGAAATGTTGAATCAGGATGAATCACTACCGATCATAGGTGCTTCATATATTGTCACCGCAACAGATACGATCGCGGTAGATACGCTAAACTTGGATTATCCGGTATTCCAGCAATCGGACTCTATGCATTACCTATTCACGGCTTATGAAGAATATCTTAATGCCGATGGGGACAGCACGCTTTCTACGAAGTACCCGGTAGAAGGAACTGTACGTTTACAGAATAACATTGGAAGTGGCGGTGTAGAGGAAGTAGTCCTGAGCTACACTGATGGCGATGAGTTGAGTACAGGATGGTATAGTTTCTTGGTAAGTGAGCCAAACGTAGCCCCTCCTCACTTGAAATCCATGTCTGTGGAGTTGGAAACAGCGACCCAGACCATCTTGTGGGATAATGGAGGAACCAACGTCCTTCAAGGATATGTACTAGGAACAAAACAGGTGAATGGAGATTTCGTGACGGCAGGTCCAGACCGTGTGAAATGGGTATTGAGAGACCCTCCAGGATCTAATAGTTATGCTTACTTGGAAGAAGGGTCTAAGTTGACAGAGCATTCTACTGTCAAGCTAACAGACTCTTTCCAAAGTGAGTTTGAGTTACTGGCAGCAGATGAGCTGAATGCGAAGAAATCCATATTCATTGGGTTGGGAGCCGGAACGGTAGAGGAAATATTCCGCCTGGAAATGAAAACGAAGTCTGGAACAGGCTTTGAACGTGATGAAGGAACCTCCAAAGTCAACGTTCAAGAATTGACGACAACGATCAGACAGCGTATTGCGACGAGTGCCGCAAGTGATGCAGTAGGAGCTAGTGCCGATTTGTTTATCGGGTATGCTCAGAACTATAAGGTAGGAAATACCATCGGTGTAGAAATTCAGAAGAATACAGATGGTTCGTATGGCGTAGATTCCCTGAGTGTGTTGGGAATTCAACCAGCAGATCAGACCTTCTTCGTTTACACGCAGAACCACATTGTGAATTTCTTGTTGCCGGACTTGGTAGCGGTTAGAAATAGTTACTTGGAGAATAATCCAGCCAACTATACCTCTCACTTTACCAAGGAAGAGCCTTTCTATGGAATCAGTAACGATAATGCCATCTTTGGCGAGGATGCAGTGGCGTTCCCAGCGGTAGAAGTTCCTGAAACGGGACACTCTGGAGAGAGTTATACCTTTATTCCATCTGATGAGTTTCCAATGGATTCCGTCTACCTAATCAACTTGCAGATTGAAGAGTGGGTAAGTGCGATTCGTGATAACGATGCGAAGAAATACTTAGCGAAACAACAGTTTGATTCAGACAATAATGATGACCTTCTTCAGGATTACTCTTTAAGTGGAGGCGCTTCCTTGTCGTACAGAGAGAGTTTTGAGGCAAGCCAGAACTACAGTAAAGAGTGGTTTGATGATTATGAAAGTTACTATGCAGGGAGTAACGATGGAAAGTTTGCCATCTTTGGTATTGGCTTAGGCTTTGCGCAAAAGAGTAAGTATGTCACCATTAAGGAAACGAGCCTGAAAGTAGGAACCTTAAGTGCCAACGATGTGGTTTGGGGATTTGAGTACAATGATCCGAACCAAGGAGATAAAGTGAACTTCAAGGTGACGAAACCGAACTTCAATAAGGCAACCTTTGAAAATATGCTGATAGAGGAGTCCAATGAGCTCTATAACCATAACGGAAGCAACTGGGAAGCAATGGGGTTGATCGCAGCCAACTATGTGAAAACATTGGCGTTGACCAAAGGCTTGAAAGCCATCATTGGTACACCAGCAGAGTATGCCGCTACGTATGGTATGATGGTTGCCTTGGGCGAGGTGGTGAAGCAGAAGGATAATGTAGTGAACGGAGCATTTAACGATAGTACGGTCTCTGATTTTGAGCCGCCGATCTTCGTATTGGAAGGTGGGGTGACTTCTTGTCCGCATGAGGATGCAACGCTTTCTTACTATTCTATAGAATATGCCGAAGATGGTTATACGGCACCCGTAGAATTGAGTGGTAGAACTTTGCAGAGAGATGTACCAGAGATTTCCGTGGGACAGAACCTGAAACATCAGAAAATCTACAATGTACCAGACGATCAACCAGCCGTATTTACGCTGAACCTTACCAACCTGAGTGAATCAGGAGATCCAAGAGAATACTCCTTGAAAGTATTGCAAGGGAGTAATCCAAATGGTGCCAAGATTACCATTGATGGTATTCCTCCAAACAGGGATTTTGATATTCCTGCAGGAACGACCTTGAATAAGGAATTGACATTATATAGAGGACAGTCTACGTTGGAGTACGATAGCATTATGCTGGTATTACACTCTCCTTGTCAGTATTGGTTTGGAACACAAGGGAACCGTGACCTGAAGGAAATAGCCGATACAGTTTACTTATCTGCAGCCTTCTTGCCGACCTGTACAACGCCTGAACTGGAAGCACCAGAGCAAAACTGGGTGGTAAACTCAGATGGTGGGGATAAGCTGGAGTTGGAAGTAGCAGGTTATGACATCAACTACTATAGTTTGGAGAAAATACTGTTGCAGTATCGTCGTGTAGGAACAACAGACTGGTTGCCAGTAACCGATCCATTCTATAAGCAACAGGCATCTTCTGTTAGTGGATCAGGTACTACTGTATATGAATACAATGAAGGCGGTGTTACCCTTTATGATTCATTAGAAGAGAAGCAGTGGATACCAACCACGAGCGCTACCTTGAAGTGGAACTGGGAACTGAGCAACGTAGCTGACGGAGAATATGAAGTTAGAGCCGTAACGTTCTGTCATATCGATGGGCAATTGTCTAAGGAGTACACGGAAGTATTTAGCGGTACGATTGATAGAGAACTACCAGCAGTATTTGGTCAGCCTTCTCCTTCTGATGGTATCCTGGGTGCTGGTGAAGAGTTGAGTATCTCTTTCAACGAAGATATCAACAAAGCCATGTTGGGTGTAACTGCTCAGATGGATATCCGAGGTCAATTGAACTACAGCGAACTGAAGCATAATGTCAGTGTAGGGTTTGATGGACTGGCACAACATGTCAATATTCCATTTGGACCGGATTTACGTAAGCAAAACTTTACGGTAGAGTTCTGGGCAAAACAAGAAGCCAGTGGACAAAAGCAAGTCATTATTAGTCAAGGGGTGCAGTCAGCAGCTAGCTGGGAAATCGGTTTTGATGAGAATGATGCACTTTATATGGGAATCAATGGCGCAGAGAAAGTAGCCGTAATGCCTGCTGCGATGGAAGTAGGTTGGAATCACTTTGCGGTAAGCTTCAATGATGAGTCCAAAGTGGTGGAGTTGTTCGTCAATGGTATCTGGAATAACAATACCTATAACCTGCCGGAAGAGATCTTTGCGGAAGGACCTATGGTTGTGGGGTACCGTAGCTATGATCAGAGTACAGGCTTTATTGGAGCAGTACATGAGCTAAGAGTATGGAACCATACCCGTAACGGAGGTAACCTGACAGAATATATGAATACCACACTTTCTGGACAGGAAGCAGGGTTGACAGGCTACTGGCCAATGGATGAGTTGGGAGAGAACTTGTTGGTAGATAAAGCAAGAAATAGAAATGCAGAAATGAATGCAGCCTGGGCGCTGGAGCGTGAAGGATATGCTTATGATCTAGCTGCTATTGATACGCTTTCGATTAATGCTTCTACCATAGGATTTACCAATGAGCAAGAGTATACGATTGAATTCTGGTTCAAGTCGAATACATTGGATGCGGATGCTACGTTATTCTCGAATGGTAAAGGAACCGCTGAGGCATACAACACAGAAGGATGGTCAGTGAATCTTCTTTCTTCTGGTAAACTGCAGTTGGCCAATAATGGACAAACTGTAGAAGCAGAAGGAAACTACGGAGACAACAAATGGCACCATTTTGCAATGGCCTACAGTGAGCTATCCGGTATGAACATCTATATGGATGGTATCTTGAAGGCTAACCAGAAAGAAGGCTTCTCCGGTTTTGCAGGATCTACGATTTACTTTGGTAATCGTTACCATCAGAATGGAACGATCCTGGAGCTAGACCAAACCTTTGATGGATTGATGGACGAGATCAGAATCTGGAATACCAAGCGTACGGATGCACAGGTGAAGCGTTATAAAAACCAGGCATTGGCAGGGGATGAGCTAGGCTTATTGGTATACTTCTCGTTTGAGCAGTATATGGAAGTGAATGGTATTACGCAAGTGACCACCAAGCTAGGTAGTGAAACTTCTCTAAGAACCGATGCGCTGACCATCTCTCCATTGGGCAACTACTTTACACAAGAGGGACCTTTGGTACAGGTAGAGCCAGCCGTAGAGAAAGTGCCATTTACTTATGTAGCAGATGAGCGTCAGATTATCTTTACATTGGATATTGAGCCTAAGCGAGTGGAGGGAGTGATTCTTGATCTGAGCGTATCTCATATAGAGGATATGTTTGGTAACTTAATGGATGGAACGGCAACATGGTCAGTATACATTGATCAGAACCGCTTGATCTGGAATAAGGTAGCTGTTAGTCAGGAAAAACAATATGGAGAAGCGTTGAGCTTTAATGTACAGGTACTGAACAAGAGCGGTGAGGTAGAAAACTTTGACCTTTCCAATATCCCTGATTGGATTACGGCAACGCCTTCATTTGGTGTATTGGATCCTCAGTCGTACACTGATATTACCTTTGAAGTACATGAAGGATTGCCGGTAGGAAACTATACGGAAGACATCATGCTGACCGGTAACATCGGATATGCGGAGAAGCTTCAATTGGATGTGAAAGTATATGAGGAAACGCCAGACTGGACTGTAAACGAAGAAGATTACGAAGTTTCTATGCACTATATTGGTATGGTGAAAGTAGGAGAAGTGATCTCAAGAGATGAGGACGATATATTGGCTGCATTTGTAGGAGATGAAGTGAGAGGAATCACGAAGTTGAAGTATATCCCGTCTCGTGATAGCTATATGGCATTCCTTACGGTGTATGGAAATGCAGGGGAAGAAAGTGACCTGGAATTCAAACTTTGGGATGCTAGTGAAGGAAGGATAAGAGCGTACTTATCACCAACAAACCATACGTTTGAGCAAAATGCTACCAGAGGAACGGTTTCTGCTCCAGTAGAATTTGTAGCAAGGGATGTTTATGAGCATTATGTAAGCCTGAACAAAGGATGGAACTGGGTATCATTTAATCTGAAGGGTGATGATATGGGAATCAATAAACTATTCCCGGAGAGTCAGCAATCCAAGATTGTACAGGTGAAGGATATCACGGATAACTTATTCTCAGAGTACTCCACTGTGGATGATTCCCTAAAAGGTATTATCGATACCATACAAGTGGATCGCACTTACTTTGTGTATACGAATGAGGAAAGTGAGTTTAGTTATATTGGTACAGTCGTTGATCCTTCGAAATACAAACGCGAGTTGAAAACAGGTTGGAATGCCATTGGATTTATTTCCAGAAGACCATTATTGGTGAGTGAGGCGCTATCTAGCTTGACACCAAATACCGGAGACCTGATCAAGAGCCGTACAGGGTTTGCCATGTATGAAGATCAGTTGGGATGGATTGGTAGTTTGGACTTCATGGAAGTTGGAGAAGGATTTATGTTGTATACGACAACTTCTGCAGATACCTTGGAATACCCACAAGTCGGTATGTTTGATCAAAATGCCTTGAGAAGAGCAACGACGACTATGGCACATCCTTGGGAGCTGCAAGCCATGAATACAGAGTATAATATGACTACTGTATTGTCTGTAGAAGGAATAGAGGTTGATACAGAAACGATTGTGGGTGCATTCGTAGGAGAAGAGTGTATCGCAGTAGCCAGAGGAATAGAAAACGCTGCTTGGGAAACACCAAGATTCTTCCTGACCCTACCGGGCAACTTTACGGAAGAGGTAACCTTCCAGGTATATGATGCGACTTCTGACGCTGTATTACAAGGACAGGAATCACTGACCTTCAAGGCTAACCAACACGTCGGTACATTACAGAACCCGTTACAGGTAACCTTCGAGCAACTTAATGAAAGTACAGGCTTAACGGTTTACCCTACGATTGCTGAAGAGGAAGTGACGATTCAGTATCAGTTGGACGCTGACGGGCCAGTAGAAATCATCGTGACAGACTTGTTAGGTAAAGTGGTAAAAACCTTTACCAATGATGCTTGGATGGGAGAAACCACCAGAATCATTTGGAATGCTAAAGGGGAAGGTGATAACCACTTATCAACAGGAATGTACTTGATTACATTGCGCCAAGGAGATGTACAGATGACACAGAAAGTCATTTTGAAATAAGCTGTTGAATCGTTGATGCGTTGAATTACACCTTTGGTGTGTTGATTCGAGTTGAATTGTTGGTTGAGCACTATACTGATACTCATACAACATATCAACTCGAATCAACGAGCGAAGCTCAATTCAACGATTCAACGATTCAACAAGAAAAAGAGACTTCTGGTCCAAGAGTTCAGCACTGATACGAGGCACGAGTATCAATGCGCTCTTGGACCTACTCTCTATTCGATCAACAATTCAACTCGAATCAACGAGCGAAGCTCAATTCAACGATTCAACGATTCAACATCAAAATATGAGAAGACTACTACTTTTTTTAATAAGCCTACTGCCATTAACCGTTACAGCACAGCAAAACTGGGAAGTAAATGCGTCCAAGTTTGAGTTTAGCATGACCTTAACTGCGTTGGTGTTTAATCAGGGGCATTTTACCGATCAAAACGATAAGGTAGCCGTATTTTCGGGAGAGGAATGTAGAGGGGTAGCCTCTCTTTCAAATCTCACTTATCAGGGTAAAGGGAACATGGCCTTATTGCTTGTCTATGCTAATCAAAAGCAAGAAGCAGGACTTACCTTAAAGTTTTATGATGCCTCAGAGGATGAGGTGATTACAGTAGAACAGACAGTGAATTTCTTGGATGGTAATCGTATAGGTAGTGTAGACTTACCGGTTATTATCAATGAAAAAGGAATTAATCACTTTCCGGAAGAGATACAGTTGAGCAATCATACCCTGCATGAGGGAAATGATTTAGGAGCTGTCATAGGCGAACTAAGTACGACAGATGATCAGGAAGAGGGCTTTATTTATAGTTTGCCTATTGGAATAGCGGACAATGATTTTTTTGAGATTGATGGAAGTGCCTTAAAAGCTGCGGAGATTTTTGATTACCAAGAACAAGCAACTTATCAGGTGGTGGTTAATGTAGAGGATACACAAGGAGGGTGGTTAGAACAAGCACTATCGGTAGAGGTATTGGAAGGAAAGATTCTTTCTGTATTTGAAGAAGAAGTAGAGGATAAAATAGTGTTATATCCTAACCCAACACAAGCTATTTTACAGTTCTCCCATTCAGTTCAAGGGTTCATTAATGTATTTGATGAGAAAGGAAGTTTTATCTTTCAAATTATGCTCCCTCAGGATCGTAAAATCAACATTGAAGGATTACCAGTGGGGGTATACCATTTGTATTGGAAGGAAGAAGGGCGTAGGGTGTGCCGTAAAGTCGTAAAAGAATAGTGATTTGTTCATACTGTTTAATTGAGCTTCGCTCGTTCATGCTGTTTAGTTGAATTGTTAAGACTAGATACTGGTCTTTGCGTCCTTGCGAAGACCAAAATATAATGGGAGTATCCTCGCTCCGGTTGTTTAAGTGTGAGCGAGGACGCTAGGACTAGTAGTACTTAGCTTAAATTGAAGTCCTTCTGTCCATGGCCAGATAATATATCAAACAGTATAAACAAGAAACTCAACTAAACAACATGAACGAGCGAAGCTCAATTAAACATGATGAACATCTTTCAGGTATAATTCTTGCTAGTTATTATTGACTTTTACTAATCTCAATACGCTATGCTGCCCAAAAACAAAGAATACAAAGCCATCATTTTTGATCTGGATGGTACCTTGTATGATAACCGAAAGGTCAAGAAATCTTTCTTGTTGACGCGTTTCATTTTTTCATCCTATCTATGGAAGCTAGAGAAAGCAAGACAGCAGGCGCATATAAAATCCCAACCCATTTCCCATTTTTCATCTTCTGATAATACGCTTCCCCATTTTTCGGAGCACCCTTATTACCAACAGTTGGCTGTAGCATTAGATAAATCTAACCCAGCAAAAGCACACCACTGGTATGAAAAGGTATTCTATCCAACCTTCGTCAATGCTTTAAAACCCCAATGGGTATTTCCCAAAATGGTGGAATGTCTCTCTTATTGGAAAAAGCAAGGAATACGCTTGGCTGTACTTTCGGATTATCATTTTATTGGGGAACGCTTATCCCGTTTACAAATCCCGATAGATTTATTTGAGCGACTGCATAGTGCAGAGCAGTCAGGAGTGCTAAAGCCTGATCCTTGGGCATTTCAGCAATTGATACAGGATATAGGGGTAAAGAAGGAGGAGGTGCTCATTGTAGGAGATCGAGAGGATAAAGATGGGGAGGCAGCTCGGGCAATGGGTGTAGATTTCTTTCGTATTCACAGTGCCCAGGACTGGGACTCTTTATATAACAAACTATCATAAGCATTATTTATGTTAACCAAGTTACTATTTCACTATGGCCTCTCTCTGAAAGGAAAGCTGGCCCTTAAACGCTTTCTACGAAATACCGATACCCCTCAACAGGTTCAGCACAAACTATTGGAGAGTATATTGAAGACCAATGCGAATACGCACTATGGTAAGCAATATAGCTTCGATGAGATTCAGAATGTTCACGATTACCAACAGCAAGTGCCCGTCGTAGAATATCAGGATATCGAACCTTATGTACAGAAGAGTGCCCAAGGAGTAGCCGATCAACTGTTTACAGGAGTACCGATGTATTTTGCGACCACCAGTGGCTCTACCGGAACCCCTAAGTTTATTCCTATCTCCAAACGTTCCCATAAAGAGACACATACGAAGATAGTGACATTGACGGCTTATCTGGCTCTGAAAAATTGTCCTTCGGCTTTTAATGGGAAAATTATGGGCATAGGAGCCCCTGCCATTGAAGGGTATACAGAAGGAGGGATCTCTTATGGTTCGGCTTCTGGTCAGATTGAAAAGGGAGCTAACTCAATTATCAAGAAAAAATATGCCTTACCTCCTGCCATCGCAGAGATCAAGGATTATACGGCCAAGTACTATGCTCTTTTGCGTTTGTCGATGGAGCAGGATGTATCCATTATCATTACAGCCAATCCCAGTACATTGATTGCATTAGCCCGTTATATGAACCAATGGAAAGACATGCTATTAGAAAATGTGCGAACGGGTACTTATGAGAAAAGTTTTGACTTTGGAGAAGAAGCCCCTGCCTATTTTCGCTCACTAAAAGCCAACCCCAAAAAGGCTCAGCAAATTGAGGAACTTATGGGAAACTCATCCCAATTACTACCTGTACACCTATGGCCTAATTTGAAATTACTTACTTGTTGGATGGGAGGGAACTGTAAAAACTATCTGGATTCAGTAAAAAAGCTGTATGGCAATGTGGATATTAAAGACCCAGGTTTTATGGCCTCCGAGATGAGAAGTGCCATTCCATTACGTTTGAATGATTCCTCTGGCGTCTTGGCGATCCATGATAATTTCTACGAGTTTGTCGCCGTGGAAGAGATAGAACAAGTAGATAGGCGATTCCTTACGTTAGCAGAGGTTGAGGTAGGAAAACAGTACTATATATTTATTACAAACCATAGTGGATTGTATCGCTATAACATGAATGATATCATAGCGGTCACAGGGTATCATCAGAAAACTCCAGAAATTGTTTTTATACAGAAAGGAAAAGGAATCACGTCCATTACTGGCGAGAAACTTTTTGAGCAGCAAGTGATCATGGCCATGGATCGCTTGAAGGAAGAAGAAGGTCTGGGGGTGCCATTTTATATGGTATTGGCGAATAAGCAAACGGAGGGGTATGAGCTATACCTGGAGGGTGATAAAGCATTATCTTCAGAGGACTTGAAGCATATCGGAGCGCAATATGATACCTACCTGAAAGAGCTCAATATAGAGTATAAAACCAAAAGAGATTCAAGTCGTTTGATTCCACTTAAAGTAACGCAAGTAGCCGAGCACAGTTATGAGCATTACCGACAGTGGCGATTGTCCCAAGGAGTAAGAGGAGCACAGTTTAAGATGAACTATCTGGTAGATGAGACAGCGCACGTAGAAGCTTTGCAGCATTACAGGGAGGGTGTGCAACAGTCTTAGACTGTTTGTTGAACCGTTGAATCGTTGAATTGAGCTGGTTAGTAGCGTGTCGGTTATTTATTCAATTTTAATTAAACGATAAGCGATAACCGATAACCGATAACCGATAACCGGCAAACTATATACTATCCCGTAGGCAGCGACAAGATTAACCTTAAAAACTATAGAATGAAAAAGTAGGAACAGGTCGTAGTGTGGAGATTATGACCTGTAAAAGGATTAGAAGATTTCTTAATTAGTTTCAATTTTATTTAAAAATAATCTAAATAAAAATTGGAACTTTTTTTGACCCTCACTAATTTCACGCATCTATTTGTAATAAGTCTAAATAATATTAAGCGTGAAACGTTACATCCTATTGTCCATTTTTTTATTACTCAGTAGTAGCATCTATGCCGCTAAGATTACGGGTATAGTAAAAGACGGAGGGCAAAAGCCTCTACCGGGAGCTAGCGTGCTTGTTCCGGCCCTGAACATGGGGACTGTATCGGACGTTGATGGGAATTTTACGTTGACAGGACTTCCAAAAGGAAAACACCTTTTACGTGTTTCTTTCATAGGGTATACCCCGGTTGAGAAGGAGGTCTATATAGAGGGAAATACTACGAAGGCTATTTCATTTGTGTTAAATGAAGATATTTCTCAACTGAGTACGGTAGTGATCAATGGAGACTCTGAAGCAACTGCCCGCTCTCAGCAACCCATACAGATCGCTTCCCTCGATTTAGCAAAAGTCAAGGCAGAGTCAACCAACGTAGTAGGAGTACTGAATAGAACCTCGGGAGTAAAAGTACGTCAAGCGGGTGGATTGGGCAGTAATGCCACCATTCAGCTGAATGGTCTGACAGGAAGAGCCGTTCGTATCTATTATGACGGGATTCCTTTGGAGCTATTGGCGGGAGGTATACAATTGAATAACCTTCCGGTGAATATGATCGAGCGTGTTGATGTCTATAAGGGAGTCATGCCGGTAGAGGTGGGAACTGATGCACTAGCAGGAGGAATCAATATCGTATCGAAACGAGGGCAATCCTCTTTTTTGGATGCGTCTTATGAAGTGGGTTCCTTTAATACACATATTGGAACGCTTAATACAACTAAGTCTTTTGACAATGGCTTCTATGTAGGGGTAAGTGGTTTTGCCAATTATTCCGATAATAACTATAAAATGAGGGTCAATAACCTGATTCCAGAAACCCTTAAGGTGGAAGAAATTGAGGTAAGACGATTTCATAATGCGCATCAGTCTGCGATGCTGAATTTGAAAGCAGGAGTACAAGGGAAAAAATGGGCAGAAGTACTGGAAGTAGCGACTTCTGTAAGTCAGCGTTATGATGAAATACAACACGGTGTACGTGTAAGAACTCGTCCGGCAGGGGAGGCGACCTATGAGGTGGAATCATTCGTTCAGAACCTATTGTACGAAGGGCGTTTTTTTGACGAAAGGTTGAAAGTAAACTATTTCGGAAATGTTTCTAAGACGTATTCTTTTGTCAATGATTCTACCAATAACTTATACGATTGGTACGGGAACATCAACGAGGAATTCACCTTGAATAAAGGGTCAGAGATCTTAGCAAACCCTTCCCGTAGAAAAGGGAATAATACTGCCACAGCCCACCGATTGAGTGCAAGTTATTCCCCTTGGGAGGGACATACATTTAATGTGAGTAACTTTTATGCCTACCAACACATTGTAGGAGAAGACCCTTTAGCAAGAAAAATTACAGAAGATAACATAGATCCTAACACGCTTCCTTCTCAGTTGTCCAAGAATATCCTGGGAGTATCTTACACCTCCAAGTGGTTGGGAGATGCTTTGGACGCAACCCTATTTGCTAAGTTTTATAGTTTCACCAATCAGGCAGTACAATACGACGTTCGAGGTGGATCAAAAATTCCTGATTACGTGGTGACCGATGATGAGTTAGGCTATGGTTTGGGATTGAAATACACGTTCTCCCCTAAGTTTTTTGTTCGTGGTAGTTTTGAGAAAGCCATTCGTATTCCCGACAGTTTTGAGGTTTTTGGAGACTTTATTACGATTGGTCCTAACTATACGCTTCGTCCAGAGATCAGCAACAATATTAACTTGGGAACATATTATAAATACGGATGGCTATCAGCAGATTTTAATGTTTTCCTAAGATTACAAGAAGACCTGATCCGATTGGAGGCAGGTAGAAATGAGAATGATCCAAGTACCTATATCAACCAGGCAGCGGTCGTTTCCAAGGGAATGGAACTAGGGTTAAAGGCCCGCCCAATAGAAGGATTGGAGTTAGGAGCCAACCTAACCTATCAGGAAGTGTTGGTGGGAGGAGAAAGCAATGTGACCAATACCAATGGCGTTGGAAATCGCATTCCCAATATTCCGAGCTTCATGTACAACTTGTCGGCGAAGTATCAAAAGGAAACGCCTTGGAATAAGGGACATCGTTTTTCTGTATACAGCTACTATCATTTCGTAGACGAATTTAGTCTTATTCTAGAAGGGAAAAACATCAATCCAGAAAACTTAATTCCTACACAGCATCAGTGCGATGCGGGAATATCGTACAGCTTTGTAGACCAAGGATTGACTACTTCTATTCAGGTGAATAATATCATGGATAGAACACTCTACGATAATTACAGAGTACCTAAGCCCGGTAGACACTTACGATTAAAAATCAGTTATAACTTATAATATATACCTTTTACATTGATGAAATTTTATAATACAATTTGGAGATCAGCACTTGTTGCACTTGCTCTTACAGCAATGGTGGGCTGTAATGATGACAATGGTGATGATATGAACCCTTCTGAGGAGCGCAAGACCAGTGGCTTTGTATTGGTTGCGACTACGGCAGAAGAAACCGCTATTGTAAATTATTTTGACTCCCTGCCATCAGGTACTGTAGATGTAACCGAAGGAACGGCATTCCAGTCTTTCTTCCCTTTGTCGTCAAGCAACGGAGCCCTTTACATGACTCGCCCTAATGGAGAGGCAGGTTTTGCAAAGGTTGGCGTGGATGGAGACGGTAACTTCGTAGAAGATGCGTTTATATCAACAATCGGAGACAATACCTTTGCTTTGAGAGTAAGGGATGAAAACTTTGGATTGTTTCATGATAGAAACAGCCCTGATTTCGTCAGCATTTTTGATCCGGAGACGATGGAAGTAACGGGTACACTACCTATGACAGGAAGTACTTTGGGAGATACGGTCGCATTGCGTTACCAAAACTTTATCTTCAGAGGGCAGGATGAGTTCTTTTCGTCAATTAGAGGAGAGGCAGGAGAATCCTTCCCGGGTATTCCTTTCTTTGCCGCAAGTACTTCTGCAGGGTTTGTCAATCAGGCAGGATTTGACCTTGGACCTGACCCTGTATTCACGATGAACAGATTTGGACAGCGTTATGTGGATGAGAGTGGAAATCTATACTTCTACCATGCAGGAAACCTGAGTTTGCCGAATGTACCGGGAAGTATCTTGAAGATTCCTGCAGGAGAGACTGACTTTGATCCTGATTATAACTTTGCGGTAGCACAGGTATTTAATCCTTCTAACTTGGGCGGATTCCTTTCAGCTTTTTATTACCATAAAAATGATATTGGTTACGCGTTGATTAACGCAGAGCTTGATCCACAAATCATAGAAATCATTACCAATGCAGGAGGCTTTGGAGGTTTGACAACACAAGATATTCAAACCATCCAACAGTTGTTATTTACCTCACCTACTGGTGCATGGGTAAAAGTAAACATGCAAACACAGTCGGTAGAGAAAATTGAAGGACTTCCGGCAGTTTCTCCGTTTGATAATACAACGGTCACATTTATTGATAACGAACCTTACTTCGTGATTTCAAACCCTACAACCAATGCCGCCTATAAGTTAAATGCTTCAGGGGTTGCTGAGCAAGTATTTGAAGTCGTAGGAGCACCAATCTCAGGGTTGTACAACCTATCTGTGAACGAGTAAGAAGAAAGCATTCATTCTGATCAAGAGGTAGCCTATTATAAAGGGAGCAATGAAAAAAGATTCTACATTAACACAACGTATAGCAGGACACCAAAAGAAGTGGTACGGGCAATGGCATACGTGGGCAGGGTTGATCTCTGGTCTAATCTTGTCCGTTGTAAGTATTACCGGAACCATATTGGTGTATGAACGGGAGCTGGATGCCTGGCTAAACCCAGACCTTTTTACCTTTGAGCAAACAGCACAAACGCGTTTGACTTTGCCACAGGCTTTGGAGGTCGTAAAAGCGGATCACCCCCAAATGCATATCGAAGTGATTTATGAGGATCAATTTAGAAATAATTGCATCATGGTCGCTTTTGAAGAAGGAGAGCTTCATAAACAAGCGATTGTGAACCCCTTTACCGGAAAAATAACAGGCAGCAGAGTATATGCCGATTCGGCGATGGGAATCATACGTAGCTTGCATCGTACCTTGTTGGTTCCTGAGATCGGCAAATATATTGTGGGGATAGCCTCTTTGGTCATGGTTATTTTGATGATCACAGGACTACGCCTTTGGATCCCTAAAAAGTGGAATATGCTTAAGACTCGTTTGACGATTAAGTCTGGAGCAAGTGTGAAGCGACAGGTTTATGATCTGCACAACACACTAGGGTTCTACTTTAGTCCTGTGATTACGATTCTTGCTTTGACAGGTGCAGCCATTACCTTTAATCGTTTCTTGATCATCGGGTTGTTTTTGGTGAGCTTTGAGCCCCCAAAATCAATAGAAAGTATTTTGGGGCAACAGTCTACCTATGATGCGAATAACCCTATTCCCATGAAGGTAGAAGAGGTTATGGCTATTGCTAACCGAGAAATTGAGGGAGGAGCGGTGAAAGGCATCACACTGCCTCATGATTCCTTGGGGACTTATGAGATGAATATTATTGCACCGGGATATGCAGAGACAGGGGATCGCTCCTTGGTATATTATGATCAATATACTGGAGAACGATTGATGAGTACACACCACGACTTACCGCACTTAGGAAAGGTATACCTCAACTGGGTCACCCCATTGCATTACGGTACTTTCGGAGGACAAGTGACCCGTATCCTGGCATTGATCACTACCTTGGTGATACCCGTATTGTTCATTTCAGGGGTTTATGTGTGGTACGGCCGATGGAAAAAAAGTAAGAAGAAAGCAATGCAAAAGAAACAAAAAAAACAGCTTGATCATGCCTAATGCTATAATACAATTTGGGAAGTCCTTACGCTACGCCTTTTACTTCTTGGTAGTCAGCGGCGTGATGGGATTGATTTATGGAGCGTTCGGATTAACTTGGAACCCACTTTTTGTGATGATCGCCATTGTAGGAATCTTTGTAGTGATCAACTTTATGATCGCCACTCTATTAGTCATTCCCAACGGCTTGCTAAGCCTCTTCGGAAAAGGGAACGCTGTGTTATTTCGTTACTTCCGGCATTCCCTGGCTTTTGTAATGGTGTTTTTAGCCTACTTTTTATTCCTAAAAATATTTGAGCTGAAAGTGTTCTTTTAGAAAAAAAGGAGAAGAGTGTTTAATTACGCTCTTCTCCTTTTTTGTTGTTTACAAGGCCTTAATAACTGGTCAAGGAGTTGATCACCAGCTTGAGAGCTATTGTCATTTTTATTAATTAGATTTAAAGACAAGCAACAAACAATTATTTTAAAAGATGCTCCCCAGAGAGCAAAATTATTGAATGAATTTCCAGAGAGTATCATTGGGAAGTGGATGACGATATACCGTCATGATACCTTAGTAAAGCAGTTTTAGAGATATTTATCAGGTAATGATATCCCCTAACCAATTACTACTATAGTAGTTAATATTGAAGCGGTCGGATGATATATGTTTATCGGTTATCGCTTATTGTTTATAAACGATAAGCGGTAACCGATAAACTGTATATAATTTCGTAGACAGCGACAGAATTAACCTTAAACACTATATTTATTTCAATAGTGATTGGCTAGGGGGTAATGTTTAATTCTTTCCTTGGTTCTGCTTAATATAAAAAGACCCCTTAATCTCTTCTTCTTCCCCTACCAATATATAAAAGTAGACACCATTGGATAGGTACTTCCCATTGTGCTTTCCATCCCATTTCCCGTCGTAGTTTTTTACGGAGAAGACTTCTTGCCCTCTTGCATTGTAGACGTAAAGGTCATATTCATCGACTAGGAGCTCACCTTCTTTGCTAATCAGCAAGAAGTCGTTGATGTTATTGTCATCAGGGGTAAGGACCAGAGAGGAAGCTACATTCTTCTTATTGCCTTTTTCCTCTACGGTAATATACACCATTCCTACTCCAAGACTACCATCCATATCCTCTACGGTATATTCCAGACTATCCTCTCCTGCAAAACCGGTGAGAGGAGTATACTCTATTTCATCCTTGTCATTCCAATAGAATACCCCGTTGGTTGGGTTTCTACTAATGAATATATCGTAAAGACCATCTTCTATAATGTCATTCTTCAGAGGATCAAAAGAGACACTTTTTTCTTGTTTTACGGTGAGGTAGTCATCGACGACTTCTAATGGATCATTAACAGAAGCGATATCGATGTAAACCCATGCATTACTTTCTTTTTTGTCATCACTCATCAATAGATATTCCAAGCTGTCTTTTCCGTAATAGTCCGCATCAGAGGCATAACGGAGTTGATCTTCTAGAATGATTGCTTTACCGTGAGCAGGGGGAGTAATTATACGAATCTGCTTTAATGGGATATTCATCGTATCGTTACTGATGATCTCCATCCATACTTCTCCTTGGTCTTCCAGTAAGGAGAAATGATCATCACGGGCCTGAAACAGTGTATCCAAAGGCTCTTCAGGAGTGTCTTCTTGATAAATCTTAAGGTAAATACTTCCTGTAGCGGTACTTCCATCATAATCCTCTACCGTATAGGTAAGGGTATCTTCTCCTGTGAATGTACCATTGGCATAATAGTACAGCGTTTGGTTATCCAATAGTGTGGCTTCTCCATATAACGATTCAACACTGTTAAGTCTTCCCCCTCCGTCAGGAATAAGGTCATTAACCAATGGTGTGAGTTGAATGCTTTGCAGGTATTCTACAATAGCAGAATCAGGGTTAGTGATAATACCATCATTTACCGGTAAAATCTCTAGCCATATATAAGCACTGTCTCGATCTCCATCCTGATCTGCGATATAGTATAGAACTTGATCACTACCATTGAAATTGGTGGATGGCAGATAATATAAGGTGCTGTCATTTTGTACTTCTATATGACCATGAAGGGCTTGTGGGTTAGGGAGAAGGTACAGGCCATGATCTACACCGATATCATTTACTAAAGGATAGAGCAAATGAGGTTGATCTTCCTTGAGGGTATCTTTATCGTTGATGGCATATACCGGATCATCCGTACCATAAATGGTATACTGTATAGTAGCGGTGTCTATGTCTCCCTGGGGATCTATGACAGAATAGATCAAGAGGTCTTCTCCATAATAGTGATTGTCTGGAGTGTAACGCAATAGGGAATCTTGAAATACATATGCCTGTCCATGGTTAGGGGCAGAAATGATACTGATCTCATGTACTCCGTCTATGGCATAGATATATGGAAGAAGGTTTAGGGTATCCCTTTGATCTTCCCATAAATATCGTGTAGCATCGGATGCAATAACCGGATAATTGATTGCTTTTACCGTGATGGAAACACTTGCTGTATCTTTCATTCCATTGGCAAGACTAACGGTATAAAGGAACGTATCTATGCCGGAAAAACCTTCTGCTCCTTTATATAGGAAGTAAGCCTCATCAGGATTCCACCTTAGGGTGCCATTTGTAGGAGATGTGAAAGAGATACTCCATGGCATATTGGAAGGTATTGCATCATTATTTATAACCTCCAAGATCGCTAAGGTATGTTCCTGTAGAACAAAGGAGTCATCCTTGAGCTCAGGGGTGTCGATTTTTTCTACCGGAGGATTGACGATTGAGTCGGTGGTAATAGTAATGAATATATTGCCTATTGCTTCACTGCCATCAGTATCCTTTACAGTGTAGGTTAGGGTATCTTTGGTGATTGTAGTACTGTTGGCTTTATAGTAAAGGCTATATTCATCCAGTAAAGCAGCTTTGTTTTCGCTATTGTTTGTACTAACAGACAGCAGTGTTTCTCCTCCATCAGGGATACTGTCATTGAGCAGAGGAAAAATCACTACAGAGTCTCCTTGATGGAGTGTAAGGAGATCATCCATTGTCACAATAGGATCATTGACAGGAAGTACTTGAATAAATATGGTAGCGGTATCTTTGTCACCATTACGGTCTTTTGCGGTATAAGAGAAAGTATCTTCTCCATAGTAATTTCGGTAAGGAGTATACTGAATAATACTGTCTCCATTCATCGTCAATGTACCATGATAAGGAAGGTCGAATTGATCGATCATAAGTCCCCCATCAGGAGCAAGATCATTTTTAAGAATGTGAATGGAAACACTTTTATCTTCCTCCAACACTACCGAGTCATCTTCTGCATAAACCAAATCATTGGTGGCAGTCACAGTGAATGAGGCGGTGGCTTGTGCTTCATCTCCATCTTGATCACTCACCGTATAGGTGATAGAATCCTGTCCGTAGAAATGAGGGTTAGGGACATAGGTCAGTAAAGAGTCGTTTAGTTGTTCTAAACGGCCATTTATAGGGCTACTAAAAGCGGTTACTATTAACCCTCCGTCTGCTGCAAAATCATTGGATAATGGAGAGAAAGTAATAGCACCATCTTCTTGAAGAAGAAGTTGTTCTCCTTTAGCAATGACCATATCGTTCATTGCTGAAATCTGAAGGGTTACGGTACTGCTATCACGGACACCATCATTTGAAGTAATGAAATAGGTAAAGAAATCCTCTCCATAGTAGTTGGAGACCGGAGTATATCGGAAGTATTGGTTTTGAGTATCCCACTGTAGCTGTCCATGAGCAGGAGTGCTATAATCAACCGTATATGTAGCTACATTTAAGAGGGTATCATTGCTCAAGACAGGTAATACAACGGCAATATCATCTTCTTGTAAGGGAATAATATCATCAACTAAAGTAATGGAGGTTATAGGATCAGGAATAGAATCCGAAGAGATTTCCAGATAAATAATAGCCTGTCCTGTACTTCCATCCTGATCACTCAAGGTATAGGTCAATGTATCGTATCCGTCAAAAGAAGATGTAGGTTGGTAATATACAAGGGTATCACTCTCAATACGTATGTTTCCTTTTACAGAAGAGCTAATGGCTGAAATATGCCCACCTCCATCTGGGAAGATATCATTTTTTAGCGGTAAGAAGGTATATGCACTATCCTCCATTAGTGTATAGTAGTCATTTTGGGCGATGACCTCATCGTTTGTTGCTTTGATCACAAGTGTAACACTAGCATTAGCAGTACTTCCATCTTCTTCTAGAATGGTATAGTTAAATTGGTCCGTCCCATATATATCAGCAAAAGGGGTGTACTGCAGCGTTGTATCATCCATTTGCACTAGACGTCCATATTGAGGGAAAGAAAAATCGATCAAACGAATAGGTCCATCAACATGAACATCATTTTGTGTAGGCAATAAAGTAATGGATTGATCCTCGTTCAAAGTATCTTGATCGTTAACGGCATATACGGGATCATCCGTATCATAGATAGTATACTGAATGGTAGCAGTATCCAAGTCTCCTTGTGGGTCCTTGACAGTATATTGCAAGATGTCATTTCCATAATAGTTATTGTTTGGTGTATAACGTAATAGAGAGTCTTGGAATATGTAAGCTTGTCCATGGGAAGGCTCTGAAATGATTAGAATTTCGGCAGGGCCATCTGGCGCATAGAGGTAAGCATTAAGGTTTATGGTATCCCCTTGGTCTTCCCATAAGTATCGCTTGGTATCAGAAGTAACAACAGGGTGATTAATCGCTTGCACTGTGATGCTTACATTCGCCGTATCTTTAGTTCCATTAGCAAGTGTAATGCTGTAAAGAAAGGTGTCAGTTCCGGAAAAGCCTTCTGTTCCTCTATATAGGAAGTTAGCTTCGTCAGGACTCCATCGTAAAGTACCGTTTGTAGGAGTTGTGAAAGAGATATCCCAAGGTGAACTAGAGGATACTGTGTCATTGCTGAGAACGTCTAAGGTAGAAAAGGTATACTCTTGAAGCGTATAAGTATCATCGTGAAGTTGAAGTGTATCAACTTCTTCTACCGGAGGCGTTACTATTGAGTCTAGCGTAATCGTGATAAATATATTTCCCGTTGCTTCATTGCCATCAGTATCCTTTACAGTATAGGTTAGGGTATCCTTTGTGATTGTAGCACTGTTGGCTTTATAGTAAAGGCTATATTCATCCAGTAAAGCAGTTTTGTTTTCGCTATTGTTTGTACTAACAGACAGCAGTGTTTCTCCTCCATCAGGGATACTGTCATTAAGCAGAGGGAAAATCACTACAGAGTCTCCTTGATGGAGTGTAAGGAGATCATCCATTGTCACAATAGGATCATTGATAGGTAATACCTGAATAAAGACATCAGCCGTGTCTTTATCACCATTATTGTCTTTTACAATATAAGAGAACATGTCTTCTCCATAGTAATTTTTGTAAGGAGTATATAGGATTGCGCTGTCTCCATTGAGTGTCAATGTTCCATGATAAGGAAGGTCGAATTGATCGATCGTGATTCCTCCATCAGGAGCAAGATCATTTTTAAGAATGTGAATGGAAACACTTTTATCTTCTTCCAACACTACCGAGTCATCTTGTGCATAAACCAAATCATTGGTGGCAGTCACAGTGAATAAGGCGGTGGCTTGTGCTTTATCCCCATCTTGATCACTCACCGTATAGATCATGGAGTCTAACCCATAAAAGTGCGGGTTAGGGATATAGGTGAGTAAAGTATCATCTTTTTGTTGTAGTTGACCATGCAAAGGAGAATGCATCATGGTAAGTGCTAAACCGCCATCGGCCGCAAGATCATTGGATAAAGGTACGAAAGAGATGGAATCATCTTCGGTAAGAATAAATTGCTCTCCTTTAGCAATGACAACATCATTAATGGCAGCAACGTGAAGGGTTACTTCTGCCGTATCACGTACTCCATCGCTGGAAACTAGCCAATAAGCAAAGGCATCACTTCCGTGATAATTGGACACGGGACTATATTTGAAATATTGTTTTTGAGTATCCCACTGCAGCTGTCCATGCGCAGGAGTGCTGTAATTAACCGTATATGCAGCTACATTTAAGAGGGTATCATTGCTCAAGACAGGTAAGATCACAGCAACTTCATCTTCTTGTAGGGAAATAGAATCATCCAATAAGGTAATGGAGGTGATAGGTTCAGGAAGAGGGGCTTGGGGTACTTCCAGAAAAATAGAGGCTTGTGCAGTGCTCCCATCCTGATCACTCAAGGTATAGGTTAGCGTATCATACCCATCAAAATCATCGTTAGGGAAATAACGTATAAGGGTATCATCCTCCAATAGGATATTCCCTTTTATAGAGGAACTAATAGCCGCAATATGTCCACCACCATCTACATAGGTATCATTTTGTAAGGGTAAAAAGAGGTACACACTATCTTCTAATGGTGTATAATGATCGTTTTGGGCAATCACTTCGTCATCATCTGCTTCAATCAAAAGGATAACGTTAGCTGTTGCGGTACTACCATCTTCTTCCAGAATGGTGTAATCAAAACCATCCGTTCCATAGAGGTGGGGAAAAGGGGTATACCTTAGGGTCGAGTCATCTACTTGGATTAAGCTTCCATATTGCGGAAAAGTAAAGTCGATTAGACGAATAGGTCCATCAACATGAATATCATTTTGGATAGGGACTATCGTAACGGCTTGATCTTCTATTAGTGCAATGGTGTCATTGAAGGCTTGTAGAGGATCATTTGCTGGAAGCACTTCAAAAATGACATAAGCAGTAGCGGTATCTCCATCTATATCGCCCAATTGGTACGAAAGGCTATCTTTTCCATTAAAATCCGGAAAGGGAGTATAATGCACTATATTTCCTTCCAATAAGGTAGTTCCGTGTAATGGACGTCCATGATAGAGTAATTGTAGCCCTCCATCACCAGCATAATCATTACTGAGTAGATCAACTTGAATGGACTCATCCTCATTAAGCAATACGTATTCTCCGGTGGCGGTTACACCATCATTCACAGAAGTAATGCTAAGCTGTACATTACTGCTGTCGCTATTTCCTGCAGCATCCGTCACCCAATAGGAAAAATGATCATTTCCATAGAAGTCAGGGTTAGGAGTATACTGAAAGCTATAGGCTATAGCATTCCATGTCAAAGTCCCATAAAGTGGATCAGTAAAGCCGATACCAATAGAAGAAAGGTCATTGATATAATCATTATCCAATACATCCAAATCCATCGTTTGCTCCTCTGCAAGGGTAAACTGATCCTCCCTTAAGAAAGGAACATCTTTATTGACTTTCACTTCAATAAAGATAAAGGCATTATCCTGATCTCCATCTACGTCTGAAAGGGAGTAGGTTAAGGTATCTTTTCCTATAAAATCAGGAGAAGGAGTATATTGTATATGTTGTGCATCCAATAGTACTGCCGTTCCGTAGCTACCTGTAGATACCTCCTTGAGCATACCTCCTCCATCGGGGATACTGTCATTGACTAAAGGGGTTAGTACTGAGGTTAGGTTACTTAATAGGATATAGCTGTCATTATAGCCTTGCACGACATCATTGACGGCACTTACGGTTAAATAAATTTGGGCAGAAGTAAGGTCTCCATCAGGATCTTGTATATGATAGGTAAGCGTATCTTTTCCATGTACATGGGAGAAAGGAGTGAAGGATACTTCTGTTCCATTGATTAAAATAGTACCTAATGAACTAGGTTCAACGCTGAGTAATTGAAGCGCTCCATCTGCAGAGACATCATTATCTAAAGGATAAAACGATAGTGATTCATCTTCTTGAACTGATAGCGTATCATTAGAGGCGACAGGTAGGTCATTACTACTTTCAACGGTGATGATAATCGAGGCGGTGTGCAAGTCTCCATCGGCATCTCCAATTGTATAGGTTAGGGAGTCTACTCCATGAATGTCAGGATAAGGTGTATAAGTGATTTGATTGTTGTTCCATATAGCCTCTCCAAGGATAGGGGTAGTCATATATTGATAGGCCAACCCACCATCTCCTGCATAATCATTTTCTAGTGGATCAAAAGAAATGGGTTGGTCCTCAGTGGTCGTATAGTAATCTTTTTCAGCAACAGGAATATCGTTAGCTGTCGCTACATTGATAATGATCCAAGAACTACCCACTGTACCATCGATATCAGTGACTTCATAATAGATACTGTCTTGCCCATAAAGATCCTTGGATGGGGTGTAATGTAGTACGGTACTTCCTTGGAGTGTTACGTTTCCTATTGCTGGAGTACCAAGGGCTGAAATCCAGAGTCCACCATCTTCTGATTGATCATTGTCCAGAGGGTAAAATGTTACTGCTGTATCTTCATGGGTGGCGATGGTATCAGCTATGGCGAGTGGAGTCCCTTTACCCGGAAGCATAGGGTCTTCTTCTACTGTTATATTAAAGTCCTGAGTAAAAAAGCCTCCAAATCCATCATCGACGGTAACTGTAATGGAATACACTTCTTGGGTGTCATAATATAGGGGGGCTTGAGTGATTAATTGATCTCCACTAATTCTAAAGACTGAAGAATCTTGTAAGCTATAGGTATGTCCTTCTGTAGCATCATCATTTACAGCAAAGGTTCCAATTAGGGTCTGGGCAGGAAGCCCTTCTAAAATGGAAGTATTGGATAGGGTTAAGGCGGTAGGTGCCTGGTTTACCGCTCCAGCAGACAAAATAACTGGATTGTCTACGGTTCCCAGACGGGTACCATCTACAAATTCTACATTGGCATTGATATAGGATACTTGATCAGTAGAGGCATCATAGTAGGCTAAGGTAACTCCTTGCTCACGGAAAGAACGCCCATTCACCAAAAGAAACAGAAGATTTCCTTTATCAGTGTAGGGGGTAGAGGAAATATTGGTAACTCCTCGACATTCTCCATCTACAAAAGCAGCAATCATGTCATTGGGGTCGCTGGAGTATTTATTCTTACTGGTTTGCAAAATGGCAGTAATACTCATGCTGCGGTCAAATTCGCTATTGTTTACCTCCCAATTAGGGGTTTGGGCAAGTAGGGTTATAGAGGAGTATATCCAAAATAATATGATGAGGAAATAAGGCTTCATGATTGTTTGTTATAGTCGTTATGATAGAGACCGTCGTATAATTTTATGTTGATGATTTATAGGTGATGGATTATAAACAATAAGCGATAACCGATAAACCCGATACAAATTGGTATAGAACGAAAGGATTAACTTGCATACTCAATAGCTAGTGAATAGAGAAGGTCAGTAAAAGCTCATGTTGCTGACTTTCAAACTTTTTAAGCACGCCTAGGTCGTGGGCATAAGCATATCCAAAACCAAAATTATTTAACTGAAAACCAGTAGATAATGTAATTTTTTGAGTGCTACGATATCCAGTAGATACCCATAAAAGTTCTCTCCAGTTCCAGCGTGTACTGATATCTATAATTGGTGCTGTATCGGAATGAGTATTTACAATGAGGAGAGGAGTTAAAGTGCTTTTATCGGCCAATTGAATACGTTTGCTGATATGTATGTTAAGTAATTGGAAGTACTCGTACCCATACCCGTATAGTTCTGGAGCAGAGACGCCAAAGGTCCAGTCATAGAGCTGTAAGCTAGCTCCAAACTCTGCAGTAAAACGGACCCTATCTTGATTATTGATGTCAAAGAGTGGGTCATTTAGATCTACAATATATTGGTCAGAAATAAGGGATACACCTAATAGGTCCAACTTGATTCCTGTGGATACCCCTAGTTGAAGAGAAATATTCTTGTTGAAAGGAATGTGTTGTGTGTAGGCGATATTAATTCTGGAACGACTTAACAATCCCCTTTCCTGATGTAAGACCCTTCCTCCCACTGCATAGTTCTTGAAACGCATTTGCCCTGCTGCTCCAATCTGCTGTGCAGGAATTCCATCATCTTGCATCTGTACATATTGTCCGAAAACATTGCTTTGAATACCTTCTTTTTCAGGAAGTGATGCACTGTTAATCAAAAAAATATTTTGGGTATAAAAATAAGAGTCGTCTAGTTGCTGTGCCTGACTAGAAGTACTCCATAGGGTGATAAGAGGTATGAAAAGGCCAATAAGAAAATATAACCGCATAGATGTCGGGTTTTGATTTAGTTTCGCTAGAGAGTGATAATGTAATCGAGTAATGCCACAGAGGTGATGTAAATCGTTGTGACACAAAGATAAAAAGAGGGAAGCGGACTCCGTAGATTTGGGTGGGGACAAAGGGTAGACAGTGCCTCAATCAGGTGTGTTTTTTTGGTAGAAAAAAAATCTCCCAATTCTTAAAAAAAATATTTTTTAAAAGTATTGTTTCTATTCAATTTTAATCTACCTTTCGCCCGGAAAAACGGTAAAAGCTCGTTGACCAAAAACAGCTTAGATAAAACCCTGTAAGTGTAGGGTATTCAGTTATTTATCGATCGTTATTAATTAAAGGCAATCATTGAAAAAAAACGTAATTGTCGCTTGGAAACAGAAGAAGTGGAGCTTCTCTAACTTTTCCCTTTTTTATACTAATACAGTGACCCTGTATAGTCACATTTCTCTTCCTACTCACCCCTAGGATAGAGCCATTTTCCTTATTTCTTATTGGAACAGAGGTAAGCGGTGATCACGGAGGTCGTTTACCGGTTATTACTTGTCGTTTGAAAAGAATGTTTATCGGTTATCGGTTATCGCTTATCGTTTAAAAACATTGATGGGCTGTTGTCTATTGTTTATGGTTAAAATAATTTTCTTAACCGATAACCGATAACCGATAACCGATAACCGATAACCGATAACCGATAACCGATAACCGATAACCGATAACCGATAACCGATAACCGATAACCGATAACCGATAACCGATAACCGATAACCGATAGCTAAAGAATAGTCCCTTAATCATTTCCCTAAAAAGTAAAGAATGGCTCAATTTAACCATTTGGAGGGTGTGCAATTGCAAGAAGTTAAACTCAGCAAGGAAGTACACAAAAAACAACTTATTGTAAAGGATATAACGCTTCCGTTAAATGAACGTTTGGAAGCGCTGGAAGACATCATCAACCTGGAGGTGGGGGATACTTCTTTGATGCGTGCCCGTAACTTGGAACGTGAAAAGGACTTTCGGCAGCTCTACATCAAGTTTGAAGGAGATAATCCGACAGGTACTCAGAAAGACCGTATCGCTTTTGCACAGGTATATGATGCTTTGCGTAGGGGGTATGACACAATTGTAGCCGCTACTTGTGGAAACTATGGCGTAGCGGTCTCGTTAGCCGCTTATCTGTCAGGACTGAAATGCAAGATCTATATCCCTGCCTCCTTTCATACGGAGAGGGTTAAGGAGATGGAAAAATATCAGGCAGAGGTCATCTATCTTGAAGGTACTTATGAAGAAGTCGTGGAGCAGTCGAGCCAGATAGCGATAGCACAGGAGTATTATGATGCTAACCCTGGAGGGAATAACACCCCGATACAGATTATGGCTTATGCGCAGATTGCTTTTGAGATCTATGATCAGTTGAGGGATGCTCCTAAGTACCTGGCTTGTCCGGTGTCGAATGGAACCTTGCTGGCAGGGGTTTACCGAGGGTTTGTCAACCTTTATAAAAGAGGAAAGACTTCCCGTATTCCCCATTTCGTAGCAGGATCGTCGGCGTATAAGAACCCTATAGTGACTTCTTTTAAAAGTAATCATACGGAAGTCAAGGACCTAAACCCTGCCAGAATCAAGGAAACGAAGGTGAATGAACCCTTGATCAACTGGCATAGCTTCGACGGAAATGAGGCGCTACACGCTTTGCAGCAGACAGACGGTTTTGCAGCACATATTTCGGATAAGGAGATGCTCAGGATGAGTAGTTTTTTATCAAAGAATGATGGAATTAAAGTGTTGCCTTCGTCTACGGCAGGCTTACTGGCATTGCTGAAGCTTAATGAGCAAGAGGAGCTTTCCAATGATCGCTATGTGAGTATCATTACCGCCCGAAACTAACGGTTTTGGTTAGAAAAGGTAGACACTGGTCGTAGGGTCAATGCCGTCAACTTAAGCTGAAAGTAAAAAGGTAGAAACTGGTCGTAGCGTCCACGCTACGACCTGCAGCGGGTTTGCACTGCATTCGCTACGACTAGTGTGTGGTGTGGCGCAATGTCGTCAGAGGCCAGATAACGTAAGCCCTTGCCTGAGGCGAGGGTCCACGAATAGTCATTTTATTCAACGATTTTAAAGAGACCTATACAAATGAAATATATAGATGGAACAGCATTGGTTTATGCAGACCACGCGTTCAACACCCCAAATGGTAAAACAGCACACGGATTGGTACGCTTCACAGAGCGCTATCAGGTACTGGGGGTAATTGATCAACACTATGCCGGACAGGATGCCGGAGCCGTATTGGACCAACGTCCTAATGGAATACCAGTTTACGCTTCATTACAAGATGCTTTGGAGCAGGTTAAAGTACCTGTACAGAACTTTGTTATAGGATTAGCTCCTGATGGAGGAAGATTACCGTTAGAGGCAAAATTGGTCATCAAGCAAGCTTTGGAGTATGGTATGAACGTCGACAGTGGATTGCACGACTTCTTATACAAGGACGAAGAGTTAATGCAAGTGGCAAAGGAGAACGGTTGCCGTGTACGTGATATTCGCCGTACACCAGATCGTGACGAGCTACACTTTTTCTCAGGGAAAATAGAGGAAGTCAATTGCTTGAAAATTGCTTTGTTGGGAACAGACTCCGCAGTAGGAAAACGTACAACTGCTTGGTTGCTGGTACATGGTTTCCGTAATGCGGGACTAAAAGCAGAGATGGTAGGTACCGGACAAACTGCTTGGATGCAAGGAGCTAAGTATAGCATGGTGATGGATAGCTGTATTAACGACTTTGTGGCAGGGGAGATCGAACATGCGGTACATGAAGCTTGGAAGAATGAGCAACCGGACCTGATTGTCATTGAGGGACAAGGAAGTTTGATGAACCCAGCGTATCCAGGAGGATTTGAGATTTTGGCAGCAGGAAGACCTGACTATGTGGTATTGCAGCACGCACCTACCCGTTTGGAGTATGATGGATTTCCGGGATATGCTTTGCACCCTTTGAAAGAGCAGATACAAGCCATCGAGATGATCTCCGGTAAAAAAGTCATTGCCGTAACGGTGAACCATGAAGGTATGACTGCTGAAGAGATACTTCCAGCTTGTCAGAGAATCACAGAAGAAACAGGACTACCAGCCTTTGATGCTTTGGCACATGGCCCTGAAGGATTGACCAACTTTATTAGAACACTAATTGACCGATGAAGACCTTAAAGGATTTTGTAGTTTTTGATCGATTGACTGTACATCAGCTTGTGGTAGAACCTAAGCGGGTCAAAGCAACCTATACCCTGAGAATGCCAGAGGGTGCAGAAGTTTCTACCGAGCTGATCTATAGCTATGATCAGGTATTTTTCGATAAGAAAAGTTATAAGGATGTCAACCTTGCCTCTATGATGGCGGCACAGGTGGCCATCAACTACGGATTGTTTTGTAAGGAGATTGTCTTTGATGGGATATATGAGGGAGCGGATACTCGTTTTATCCGCACCATGATGGAAAATACCTCCAGGGAAATCTTGACCAACAAGTTGTTGGTGGATAACCCTTTTATCAAGGAGGGTTATAAAGAAATTATTGTCGAGAAGCAGTCTAAGTATACTGCTGCAGCGATACAGTTTGTCAATACAGGTTATCAGCATATGAAAGCAGAGGTGTTCTCTTCTGTACCTGATTATGGACATTTCGCAATTCTGAGTAGTGGTGGAAAAGATAGCTTATTGACTTACGGTATTGTTAAAGAACTAGGAGTAGCGCATCCGGTATTCGTGAATGAATCTGGCAGGCACTGGTTTACGGCATTGAATGCTTACCGTGACCTAAAGGAGAAAGATCCTAATACGGTAAAACCTTGGTGTAATGCAGATCGCCTGTTTAACTGGATGCTGAAAAAGATGCCTTTTATCAAGGAGAACTTCCAAAATATGAGGGCAGATATCTACCCTATTCGTTTATGGACTGTAGCGGTATTTCTATTCGGCGTATTGCCAGTAGTTCGCAAACGAGGGATTGGAAATGTACTAATCGGTAACGAATACGACACAACCGATACGGCGATTACACAAGGGATTAAGCATTACAATGGACTTTATGACCAGAGTAAATACTTTGATCAGGCATTGACACGCTATTACAAAGAGAAAAACTGGGAGATTTATCAGTACTCTATGTTGAGAAGCTTGTCAGAGTTACTGATCATGAAAGTGCTGGTGAAGCGTTATCCTGAACTACAGCAACATCAGGTGTCTTGCCATGCAGCCCATGAGCACGAACACCGTATGTACCCATGTGGAAAATGCGAGAAATGTCGTCGTATTATTGGAATGTTGGTGGCTTTGGAAGAAGACCCTAAAAGATGTGGCTATACTGATACACAAATTGAAAACGGATTACAGCAGTTGGCTCAAAAAAGCGTGAAACAGATTGGTTCTGATGCGGCACACCTGTACCATTTATTGGTAGAGAAAGGAGCTATTGAAAAGAATAACTTCACGAAAAAAATAGCCAAGGCGTATCCTCGTATCATGAAGTTGCGCTTTGACAGTGAAAGAAGCCGTCCAGAGGAGATGCCTCTTGCAGTACGGGATAAGGTAATCGCACTTTTTGCAGCGTATGCAGAAGGGATTGCCGTAAAAGAAAATAAGCAATGGATAGAAGTACCTGCACTTACAACGGTATCAAAAATATGACCTAAACACTGGTCTTAGGCTGAGCCACGTCATGTAATGATAAGACCTACAAGCATTTTCACCGAGCGTCCACGCTCAGGTTCTCTGAAATTGATCGTAGTATTACACACGATGTAGTTGAAATAAATATGAAAAAGAATAATTTCCTCTGGGAAGAAATGAGCTGGCCGGAAATCGAAGCCCGCTTAAAAGAAGTGGATACGGCAATTTTGCCATGTGGTGCCATCGAACAACACGGCCCGCATTTGCCGGTAGACGTAGATTACTATGATGCGTACTATATGGCAAGAGAAGTAGCTGAGAAATGCAAAAGCCCTCAGCCTTTTGTACTGCCTCCTGTACCTTATGGAGTCAGCTATCATCACAGTGCCTTCAAAGGAACATTGAGTGTATCTAATAATACCTTGTCGGCCTTTATTTACGATATAGGAATGAGCTTGGCACAAAATGGCATCAAGAAATTAGTGATCCTAAATGGGCATGGAGACAACAAACCGACCTTGACGTATGCGGCACAGATGATCAACCGGGATGCGAAGATCTTTGTCTGTGTAGATACCGGGGAAACAAGTGATGTGGATCTTTATGGGTTAATTGATACACCGAACGATATCCATGCCGGAGAGATTGAAACTAGTACCACACTCGCATTGAGACCGCACCTGGTTGATATGGAGAAGGCTGTGGACGAAACACTGGATCTGGAAAACGAATACCTGAACTTTACTTCCCAAAGAGGAGTAAGCTGGTACGTACATACACAAAGACTGTCTAATTCAGGGGTTATGGGTAACGCCCAAAAAGCCACCGCTGAAAAAGGACAGAAAATGTGGGATATCTCTATCCGAAATATGGTAGAGTTTCTGGAGAGTATTATCAATACCCCACTGAGTGAGTTGTATCAGAATAGATATTAAATAATGAAGAATTAAGAATGAAAAGTGAAGAATAAAATTCTTTTACTAGGGTTCAGGACTTGTTCATAAAAATTAGTTTTCTATGCTGAAGATGTATTCCAAACAAGCTCTAAGTACTGGTCTTTGCGTCCTCGCAAAGATCAAAACATAATGGGAGCGTCCACGCTCTCATTATATAAGCTTCAGCATTACATGTCGTGTGTAATGCTCAAGTTATGCTTAAAGTCCTAGTATGGATGCTAGGACTAGCTCTTAGATTCAACAAAGGAAGTAGAACCTCAACAATGAAGATAAAAGCAATCGAATACGAGCTACACAACCTCAAGCTTTCTGAGCCTTACCAGATTGCCTATGAGACCGTAGACTCTTGTCAGAATATTACCCTTAAAGTAATCACGGATACCGGACTGGTAGGATATGGTATAGCCGCCCCCGATTGGGAGGTCACAGGAGAATACAGTGAGGACGTGATCAGCATGGTCAAGGATGTGATGCAGCCTATGTTATTAGGGGAGGATCCTTTGCAGCGTACCCGATGGATGGACGAACTGAAGCAAACCACTCAGGTAGGATCATCTGCAAGGGCAATGCTGGATCTAGCCTTACACGATTTGCTGGGGAAGTATGCTAAACTACCGTTGTACAAATTATTGGGAGGATATAAAAACAGTATACCAACCAGTATTACCATAGGAATTAAGCCAATAGAAGAAACCATTGAAACAGCAAAACGATATCTGCGTTCAGGGTTCACCGTCATTAAACTTAAGGGAGGAATTGATATAGAAGAGGATATTGAAAAAGTACATTTACTAAGAGAGCAATGCGGAGATGATTTTCTACTTCGTTTTGATGCCAATCAAGGGTATACTCCGGAGGAAGCATTGACCTTTATCCGAAAAACGGATAATTGTGCCATAGAGATTATGGAACAACCTACACATAAGAATAGCCTGAGGGCGATGAAAGTGGTGACAGATGGTTCGGATATTCCCGTCATGGCCGATGAGAGTATTACCTCTCTGAAAGATGCGATCAAGCTCACGAGAAATGAAGCAATGGATATGATCAATATCAAACTGCAAAAGGTGGGAGGAATATTGGAAGCAGAACATATCAACTCGGTGGGTAAGTCTTCTGGATTAGAGGTGATGGTAGGCTGCTTGGATGAGTGTTCTCTGGGAATAGCGGCAGGGCTACATTTTGCCTTGAGTCGTCCGAATATACAGTATGCAGATCTAGATGGTCATTTGGACATCATCAATGACCCTTACGAAGGGTTGTTTGAAATTAAGAACGGGGTGATGATTCCGAATCAGCAATATGGGTTGGGGTTATCAATTTAAAACCATAGAGGTACGTCATTGACGTACCTCTATGGTTTTAAATTGAAATATCATAAAAAATGTGAGTGCCATATTTGTATAATGATAATTATCACGCTAATTTCGCCCTCATAAAATTCATATTATATCATCGTCTAATGCAAATCCGTCTAAGTCAATATGGAGTCCTCTTTTTGGCAAAGCTCATGTTACTGTGTGCTTTCGCTTCTCCGTTGGTTTATGTGGATTATCAGTTGCGAAAGGACTATATCTCAGAAGTGTTGTGTATCAATCGCTATGAGGTAGAATTGGCTTGTGCCGGTAAGTGTTATCTCAACAAGCAAATTCAGAAGTCGCAACAAACGGAAGAACAGGAGAGTATTAAAGAAACAATCCCTGCCTTACATATGATATTTCACGTCCTGCCAGAGACGGAGGACCCCATGAGTCGCACACCTCGCCTGATAGCCCAAACCTATAGGTTGAAAGAGCAGGTGCTTGAAGATCAATACCTTGTAGATATATTGAATCCCCCTCGAATATAATTTCCTTCCCTTTTATTTCCAGTATCATTGATTGATCGTGTCCTATGACGAATAGGGAGGCTAGTCTTTTTTTGCCCTAAGAGTTCAGGGAGTTATACATAGCTTAATAAGACCTGTACGGACAGTACGAATGTCTTTGCGCTAAATAGCAGTAAGCTATTAGGTTAGCTTTCTCTGCTCTAAGAGTTCAGTGAGTTATTATACATAGCTTAATGAGCCCTATACGGACAGTACGAACGCTCTTAGAGCTAACTAGCAGCAAGCTGGCTAGTTAACGTTTGCTCCACTAACGGAACGATAAATAACAATTAGCATAGTACCGCCTTGGGTTATGACATTATGTAATGTCGTAACATTGAGTACTATTCATGTATGCTGGAATCACCAAGACATTTATTTCTAATAATATTTTAATACAATCTCATTTTTGAAAATAAAAAAATGAGCATGGTACGCTATTGCCAAAATTAAAAATGAAAAAACAACTATTTACGATTCTATTAGGGCTGTTGTTTGCACAGTCTATTCATGCACAACAATTGGTGAAAGGACTGGTATATGACCAGCAGAGTGGTGAGGTTTTGGTTGGCGTAACCGTTCGTGTGAAAGAAACTACAGTGGGTACTGTGACGGATATCAGTGGTAATTTTGCCTTAACAGTAGCAGAAGGAAGTGTTTTACAGGTCGCTTACGCTGGTTACCAAATGCAGGAGATTGCTGCATCATCCAAGGAATTGTCCATCGCCTTGAAACAGGATCAGAGGGTAATGGATCAGGTGATTGTTTCAGCCAGCAGAGATGCACAGTTGCGTTCCGATGCACCGGTAGCCGTATCGGTTATTCCAATGAAGTTATTGGAAGAAACCCATGCAACAACATTTGATCAGGTATTAAACAAAGCAACAGGTGTACTGATGGTTGACTTAGGAAATGAGCAACATGCCATGAGTATCCGTCAGCCTATATCATACAAGAGTATGTTTCTTTACTTGGAGGATGGCCTGCCAATTCGTCCTACAGGGGTATTTAACCACAATGCCTTGATGGAAATGAACATGACCATGACCAAGAATGTAGAGATCGTCAGAGGACCGGTGTCGTCTACTTACGGCAGTGGGTAGTGTCATGAATTAACTGAACTAGATATTTGTTGTTAGTGAAACAACCCTTTTGAATA
>NZ_BAABJX010000006.1:0-60003 GCF_039543525.1 Algivirga pacifica | reverse complement strand
AAAGTAGAAAATTCTAATGGTATTTTTTATATATAACCTAGCTCAGCAAAACGTTATAATCAGACTTTTTTAATAAGCGAGCGTGGATCTCCTATAATATCTCCATAGAAATCTCATTAAAATTCATTATTTTAAAAAAAAAGAATCTTACCGATAAATCACGAGTCAGAGATGAATTTCAACACCTTGCCATTTGAAGTTAGATACCGTCTGATCATCACTGCATCTACTTTTGTGAGTCGTATCTACAAAAAGCCCATCTCATACCAGCTATACCTCTGCAAAGACCGTTGGGTAGAAGTTCAAATTGATCCAGAAAACAATCATCAGATTGTCAGTATCGAAGAAATCAAAGAAACACACTTACTTTACGAGTACTGTCGGGATGTATCCCTATCACAAGTAGGCATCTAGCTCATTTACTCGTAGAACGAGCAGTACTTTCAGTCAGGTAAAAAAAGAAACATGAGTCACCCCTTCAATCTTAATACGGGGCGACTCATGTTTTTTTATTTCTAACATTCCAAGAAAATATCATGCATGCGTAATGTTAAGGAGATTCTCTTTGAAGTTTCCCTGTATCATTCTCCTAAATATACGTTAATATACATATGCTTCTAACAGCATTCAATTGTCAGAAACCTAATCAACAACCCTATGAAAACAACCTTACTATCATTACTTCTTTTGTTCCCTCTACTCCCTTTACTTGCTCAAAGTGAATCTCCTTTACTTCAAGGCAATATGTCTAGCGAAAATATGGCCTTTGAGCAACTTCGCTTCAAGGCCTATGAAGTCGTGACTATATGGAAAAAAGAGTCTACTATAAATGAAGCGGACCTTCAACTGCGTTTGGATGAGGCCAATCAAATCATCAATGAACTCACTCCTCAAAGACACTCCTTTCTTACCGATGACGAACGTTTACTCAAAGCTTTAAGAATTAAAGGAGAAAGTAGCCTATTTCTGGAGCATTATCAGGATGCCATCAGTTGTCTAAGACAATGCTTAGCACTAGAGTCAACCCCTGAAAAAGCCGCTGTACACGCCAAGCAATTAGGGATTGCTTACGTAGCAGTAGGCTTTCCGAAAAGGGCTTGTCAGTATTTTGAACTCTCTGTTGATTTGATGGAAGGGAATGAAGAGGGGATCGATGAAAAAGTACGGCAGTTGTGGCATTACTGCTGCGGCATGTAGTTATTAATAAGTCAAAATGAGTCATCCCATATTAACAAATGGCTTAGCTTTCTGAGAATTCATCACTTTATAGCTATCTCACAAGCCCTTTATGAGTTTCTTCATTTTTTCCTTGATGAAAAAACGAAGCAAAAAAATCAAGGCTTTGAAGAATTTGCCTAATTTTTAATCACAAAAGCTAAAACCATTACATGGCGTATTCAACTCGCTACGCTCAAACAATGGAATTTTATTAACGCTTTTAAGATTAAAAATTTTAACGGCAATTCTTCAAGGCCATTTTTAGATATATAAAGGCACTTTTTAAACAAAAAACATGAATCACCCCTTAAATGTTAATATGGGATGATTCATGTTGACTTATCTTTCTACTTTTTACGGGAACCTATGGTCACACCTCCAAAAAGATATAAGTAAATAGATCTTGACCAACGAAAGTTGACAGGAAGCAATAAAATACTAGGCGTAAAGATTGCTGTAAAATACACCCATATACTTTCTGGATTCACCAAAATATAGGTAGCCGCAAAAAAGGTTATCAGCAATGCGATATTGAAAGCATAGGTAATGTACATAGCTCCAAAATAAAAGCCTGGCTCTGGCTCTAAATCACCTTCACAGGAAGGACATTTTTTATGCATCTTGGAGAAGTTATAATGATACGGTCCATGCAAGAACATATTTTCCTCCAAGCAATAAGGGCATTTCCCCGATAGCATAGGTAGCACGGCTTCTGCAGCTGAAGTTTTTTCCTTTTCTTTCATCAGTTGGATTATTTTATATTAAGAACATATCTGGAACGCCAATTCAAATATGGGTTCCAAACATGTTCTAATAGAAATGACTATTCAGGTTGGACAAATGACTTCCCGGCAGCACCCCAGGCATTCACTCCTCCTTTCATATCATAAATTTTTGTAAAAGACAACTTAGACAATTGATGAGCAGCCTTATTACTTCTACCTCCCGAACGACAAAATAGATATAATGGTTTTTCTGTCTCTAATGCCTTTATTTTCGTTTCAAAGTCAGCATCGTAAAAGTTAATATTCACAGCACCTTCCAACGTACCTTCCTGAAACTCCTTTGGAGTACGCACATCCACCAGCAATACTTCTCCAGCTTCTATCATTTTCGAAAACTCCTCTGCATTGACCACCTCTACTTTTGAGGTAGCAGATATCTCTGTACTATGTTTTCCTTTAGCTTCAAAATACCAGTAGGCTCCTATTGAAGATAACAGCACCACTAATAATAAAATCTTTTTCATCTTTAAATCGTTAGTTTTGAGCATGCTTAAAAACACACCCTCCAAGAAGTTAATGTAAAAAAACAATCCCGCAACTACGATGAATTGCGGGAATATAAGATTGGTTGTAACAGCCTAAAGTTACTATTTTTTCTCCTAATATCAATATTGAAATCCACTTCTTAGTGAGGTAGTTTATTGCGAAGAAGACCATACGCAAATGTCCCCAAAAGTGCACTCACAATAACCAATAACATCGTCAAAGCACCGTGTCCCACTAGCGTAAACATAGGCCCCGGACATGCTCCTGTCAACGCCCACCCTAAACCAAAGATTGTTCCTCCAATTAGGTATCTTGGAATACTCATATCCTTATCAGAGAATACAATAGGGTTTCCATTAAGGTCTTTCAAACCAAACTTCTTTACCAATGCTACCAGAATTACCCCCAGAATAACCGCTGAGCCTATAATTCCGTACATATGGAAATTATCAAAGAAGAACATCTCCTGAATTCTGAACCAAGAAACGGCCTGTGATTTGGTCATTACAATACCAAACAACATTCCCATAAAAATATAGCGGATACCAATTGATTTTTTCATTAGAACTCTATGTTTGCAATTAAACTAAAATGATGTAGGTCTGCATTATAGAACAACGGCTCTATCTCTCCATATAACTCTTCTGTATTGCCCTTCCAGACATACAAAAGCTGTAAATGCAATCCTTCAAAAAACTTACTGAAATCGTAATCAGTCTCTACGTTGAGCTGATTATGGGATAAGTCCCCATAATGATTCATGGCCTTATCCTCATGAGATGGAAGCCAGAAGCGTCCTCCCTCCAATTTGAATGTTAAGTGATCAGAGGGTTTCCATGCTGATTTCAGCACCAAGACCTGAAAATTCCCCAATCCATCCATTCTATTTCTAAGAATGGAAGTAAAGAGATGTTCCCTTCCCCACTCTCTGGGAAAAGTATACCTTCCTTGATCACTTGCCCAGGTATAGTTCATGGATACCTCCCATGCTTTTTCCTCTATTCCTAACTTTCCCGAAAGGATATTGATTTGCTGCCCCTCTTCCATAAAAGCCAGCTCAGCTTCCTCATGTCCTCCGGTACCTATTTGATGCTGATAGATATATTGCAACCCCATCACCGCATGCCACTGACTTACTTTTCTTTTATATAACCATTGCCCGAAAAATGTGTTGGAAATATTTTCAATGGTATAGTTCCAAACATCAATGGACCAAGGTTTTTTCCCTTGGTAGTTAATCCCTAGAATAGCTACTCCTTCGGTATCTTGTACAGCAGGCACCTCATGTCCATGTCCCCAAAGTGCGTGTTCATACATGCCAAGCACTTCACCCATAGGATACCATTCCAATGTAGAACGAGGGGATGCATGCGTAAAGAATCCCGCGTGCAGGGTCAGTGATTTTACCGCTTCCCATTGCGACCAGGCTCCTTGTACCACATAAGGCTTCATACGTGTATCTTGCGTATTCATCAAAGGAGTATGAATCCCCATACGTCCTATCTGTACGTAAGAGCGATCGGCAAAGCGATATCGCAGGTACAATTGCTCTAAACGGTCCAGATCATATTTATTTTCTGGATCATGTAAGTCAAACAACTGCCATTCATACCATGCAGGACGCTCCGCTATCGGATCTAGTTCTGAAAAATCAGAAGAACCCAGATTAAAAGCATAAAACCCACTTAATCCCAGCTCAAAACCCTTGAAGTTAGCGGTCTGGTATTCCAATACTCCTCCCAACCCATTGGCATAATAGTCGGTCAACGCACCACTATTAATTGTTGCCATAGAGTTTAAGCGTATATGTCCGTGGAAATGGCCCTCAGAGAAGAATTCACGAATGGAATGTACTTCTTCCGATTTCTTGGCATGCCCCTCTGGCATGGCATGATGCTGTGCTTCAACAAACCAAGGCAACATCATCAGTATCGTTAGTCCTCTCAGAACCTTTCCCAGTCGTTTCATCTCTCTAGAAAGATAGAATTAACGGTAAAAGGATATGCGTCATTAGTAAGCCTCCAATAAAGAACCCTACCACGGCAATCAATGATGGTAACTGCAAGTTAGATAAACCACTGATCGCATGACCTGATGTACAACCGCCTGCATAACGTGCTCCAAACCCTACCAAAAAGCCTCCAATTACAAGAATTAGAAAACCTTTTAAGGTAAATAGTGCTTCCGTACCGAACAACTCCTGAGGCAGTAGACCTGTCTCATCTGCTTGTACCCCCATTTGTGCTAATGAAGCCTTAGTAGACTCTGCTATTTCCGGTGTTTCCATACCGTTCATAAAGTTTGCAGAGATAAACCCTCCAATAACGGCCCCAATAACAAATAGTAAGTTCCAGCGTTGTGCTTTCCAGTTGAAATTAAAGAAGTCATTCTTCTTTCCTGCTCCACAAGCTGAACAGATCACACGCAAGTTCGCCGATACACCGAACGACTTACCTGCAAATAGCAATAGTGCCATTGTCAGTGTAATCAATGGTCCTGACACATACCATGGCCAAGGTTGTAAAATCCACTCCATTTCTTTTTACTTCAGTTTAATTTGTTAATTCAAACCCTAAACCTATATTCTTCATATGAATATACCAACATATATTATAACTAATAACTGATGGAATATGTTCTTCCGTTTGAAGTCATTTACAATAAGTCTATCTAACAAAGGGAGTTTGGCTTCATTATTTTGTCCTCCCTTTATCAGAAGGGCAGATATCCACAAAGGATATCTGCCTGATTTATAGCTTTCTTATTATAATGTCGAAGGACATACATACTCCGTCAACATAATTCCTGTTTCTTTGATTGCTCCGAAACCACCTGCTACATCGATAATATTATTATATCCATTTGCACGCAAGATCGACGTTGCAATCATTGAACGGTAACCACCTGCACAGTGTAGGTAGTACTTCTTGTCCTTATCCAGATCATTCAGATGATCGTTGATATAATCTAATGGGAATGACTCCGCTCCTTTGATATGCTGAGAGATGTACTCGTTTGGTCCACGAACATCAATGATATCCACTGTACCTTCTTCCATCTTAGCCTCTAGCTCTGTCGCAGGAATAGAGGTAATTGTTTCTACATTTAACCCTGCAGCTTCCCAAGCGACCATTCCGCCTTTCAAGAAACCAATTGTATTGTCATAGCCTACACGAGATAGTCTTGTTACGGCCTCTTCCTCACCACCTTCATCTGTGATCAATAAGATTGGTGCTTTGATATCCGTGATCAATGCACCTACCCAAGGCGCAAACTTACCACTCAAACCAATATTCATTGCTCCATGTACAAAACCATCCTTAAAGGTTTGTGGTGCTCTTGTATCCAATACAACAACCCCTTCCTGCTTCATTGCTTCTGCAAATGCTGCTGGCTCCATGGCTGTCAACCCGTGAGAAAGCACTTCATCAAAGTCCTCGTACCCGAACTTGTTCATCATCGCATTCTTAGGGAAATACTGAGGAGGAGGTAAGATTCCAGAAGTCACCTGTTTGATGAACTCTTCTTTCGTCATATCCTGAAGTGCATAGTTTGTTTCTTTTTGCTCTCCAAGTTTCCCTACGGTCTCTTTACTCATATTCTTACCACAAGCAGAACCTGCTCCGTGACCAGGGTAGATAGTGACATCGTCTGGCAACGTCATAATTTTATTACGAAGAGAGTCGTACAGGTGTGCCGCTAGGTCTTCTCTCGTCAAGTCTGTTTTCACAGCCAAGTCTGGACGTCCTACATCACCCAGGAATAGTGTATCTCCTGTAAAGATCGCTTCCTCTTTTCCACCTTTCAGTAACAAGAAAGTTGAAGATTCCATCGTATGTCCTGGCGTATGCAATACACGGATTACATAATCACCCAATTTGAACTCCTCATTATCTGTTGCCACATGCACATCATAAGATGGATCTGCGGTTGGGCCGTAAACAATTGTTGCTCCTGTTTTCTTGGCCAAGTCTACGTGCCCTGAAACGAAATCTGCGTGAAAGTGTGTCTCGAAGATATACTTGATCTTCGCACCTCTTTCCTCTGCCATTTTTACATATGGTGCAGTTTCTCTAAGCGGATCGATTACCGCTGCCTCACCATTTGACTCGATGTAATAAGCACCTTGTGCCAAACATCCTGTGTACAATTGTTCTACTACGTTACTCATCGCTTATATAGTGTTTAATTATGTTTAATCTTTTTAATGTCACAGGGCGATGCCCTGTGCCAGTTGGGCAATACTCTGTGCTAGTTGGGCGATGCCCTGTACTTGCAAGGTGTTACCTTGTACTAATATTATCTTAGAATAATTTCTTTGGTTAGTACCCAACACCCCATCACCACAACGAACCAACCAAAACCTTTTTTCAACTTGTGTCCTGGGATATAGTTAGACATCCATGAACCTACAAAGATTCCACTCACTGCCAATGCTGTAAAGATCAATAAGAACATCCACTCAATCGGCTGACTGCTGATATCCCCAAGGAACCCTACCAGTGATTTCACGGCAATAATCAATAAAGACGTACCTACCGCTAACTTCATCGGCAATCGAGCCAATACAACCAAGGCCGGAATAATCAAGAATCCTCCACCTGCGCCGACCAAACCGGTAAGGGAGCCAACTACAAGACCTTCCAATACAATCATTGGATAGTTAAACTTGATCTCTTCTTCTTCTCCATCCAATGCGTTCTTTCTTCCCTTAATCATGGAAATGGAAGCCAAAAGCATCATTACTGCAAACAGTAACATCATTCCCATAGACTTTGTAACCTCCAATCCTCCAATAGTCGCTATCTGATCTGGGATCGCTGGCACCAGATACTTTCGAGTCAAAAAGACCGATAACATTGACGGGATACCGAAAACAATCGCCGTCTTATAACTTACCAAGCCTTTCTTCATATTGTTAAAAGATCCTACCAGTGCTGACAATCCTACAACGAATAAGGAATATGCTGTCGCCAATACGGGATTCACTCCCATTAAATACACCAGTACCGGAACAGTCAAAATTGATCCCCCTCCTCCAATTAATCCGAGCGACACTCCGATCAATATTGAACCTGCGTAGCCTACGATTTCCATAAATGACTTCTTTTTATAGCTTTTTATTTCTGATTACACTGCAAACATATCAAGTAAATTTCATATGTACAAATCTTCATGTGTTGATTTTCCGGACAAAAGTCACACAAGAATACAAATTGATGATTTTCAGCACCATTAAGAACATCAACCATCGTAAAAGCCTCCTTGTAAATAAAATCAAACAACCCCTATATCTCTATTGAATAAATAGGGTTTATAGGGTTTTAATTCTAAAATCATATCTAATTATTAGGACACATCATTTTAGAATTAAAAGTAATAGTTATAAGTACCCAAAGAAGGACTTCCACCACTACTCTTTTATTCGGGTGAGCACAAATAGTATCCTTCCTTTTACCTTCTACAACCATATAGGTATTGGGAGTGACCACAAGGGGCACTCTTCCTTATACTTTATACCTTTTACTTTTTACTTTTTACCTTTTATCTTGCTTGGGGCGACCACGTGGGGTCTCCCCTACTTTTATAACATCCACAATCCTATAAATCATCTCAAACATGAAAGTCAAAGCACTCTATATATACCCTATCAAATCTTTAGGAGGTATTGCGGTCTCCTCAGCCAATACACAAGAAAGAGGATTTGAATATGACAGGCGTTGGATGCTCGTCGACGAAAAAGGAAAATTTCAGACACAAAGAGAGCTCGTCGATCTATGCCACTTTATTCCTAATCTTTCAGATGAAGGAATTTCCGTCACCGATCGTAGAGATCAACAAACTATTCATATTCCAATACAGCCCTTGGAAGAGCAGATCCCTGTCAACATTTGGGGAGAAGAAGTGATGGGAAGCCTAGTATCTAAAGAAGTAGACCAATGGTTCTCCCAGCAACTGAAGAAAAAAGTACAATTGGTCTATATGGATCAGACGTCTCATCGCCCTTTGGAAGAAAATGATCATATCAAGGAAGATACTACGGTAAGCTTTGCCGATGGGTTCCCCTACCTTATCTTAGGCAGTGCATCCATCAAAGATCTCGATCAAAGAATCCCATCACAAAGTATTCAGGCAGAACGCTTTCGCCCCAACATTATCATAGACACGGAACAAGCGTTTGAGGAAGATCTATGGCTAGACATTACTATAGGGGATATTGCTTTTAAAACCCCTAAGCCTTGTGCCCGCTGTGTGGTCACTACGATCGATCCTGACAATGGAGAAAAAGGTAAAGAGCCTCTACTTACGCTATCCACTTACCGGAAGCTGGGAAACAAGATTCTAGTGGGAGAGAATGCAGTGGCTACTACCTTTGGAAAGATTCGAGTGGGGGATACTGTTGTAGTGATGACTGAGAAAGAAGGGTATTTTTAGAGCAGTGAGATTGGTGCTTTATGAGTATGATTGCGAGTGTAGTGGAATTTAATTTTCAATGATTAATTTTCAATTTTCAATTATTTACTACTCATTATTAACTGTTCACTGTTCACTGTTCAGTGAAAATTAATAATTGTTGATTGACAAAATCCTTACCGTATGAAACATAGAGTTTGTGGGTTGCTAATCAAGGATGAGCACGCCTTATTGATTGAATATCGTTATCCTTCTGAAGATCCACTATGGCACATACCAGGAGGTGGCATTGAGGAGAATGAATCTGCAGAAGAAACATTGATCAGAGAGTTTGAAGAAGAATTAGGGATTGAGATAGAAGTGAGTAGTGAATGCTTATTAACTGCCCTCAGTCACCGAAAAAATGATGGGAAACCTGTCAAACACTCTGTATACCTTGTACACCAACTGGATGGTTGTGCTCCTCAGATACAACCTGAGCATTCTTCTGGCTATGCTTGTCGCTGGGAGCCTGTATCCTTACTTGCCGGCCGAAGACTGTACCCTAACCTGGAGAACTATATTGAGCAGTTATGCAAAGGGAAGGAATTTGGGGATATTGGTGAGGTAGAGCCTGCATGATAGGAGAAAGGAGAAAGGAGAAAGGAGAAAGGAGAAAATTTAAATTAAGTTCCCCCTTTTACCTACTACTTTCTACCTTTTACTGTGGTTTGGGCGACCACATGGGGTCGCCTCTACTTTTTACCTTTTACTATTGCTCGGGCGACCACATGGGGTCGCCCCTACTTTTTACCTTTTACCTCCATTATTCCTGCCCGTTCTCACGAAGAAGAATAGTACCTGTAAACGGCTGTAACATTAGTGGCACTTGATCCGTCACTTGTATGCTTTCCTCCGTTATCAAATCATGGTACGTACCCATTTCATTCAGCCTTACCGCTTGTGGCTTATCAGACATATTGAAAATGGATAGGATCTTTTCATCCCCCAATGAACGGCTATAGCCCAATAGCATACGATTGTCATCCTTCAGGAAGAACTCCAAATCTCCATCTACCAAAGCATCATACTCATTTCTAATCGCTCCTAGCTTCTCATAGAAGGCCATCAACTCCTTATCCTGTTTTACCTTATCGTTATGATCTTTTTCGCCTTTGATATTATAGCGTTCATTCTCAAAGGTAATATCATCCCACAACAGTGGCTTACGATCATCTGGGTCATCAGCACCCCACATGCCCATTTCATCTCCATTCCAGATATGCGGCGCTCCCACAAAGGTATACTGATGCATCAGCATCATTCGCATTAGCTGGAAAGTAAGCGCATCGGGTCTTCCTGTTTTATAAGTAGGATCATCCGTCGGTTTTGCATTGTACTTGTACTTGTTCTTATTGAAGAAGGAAGTACTGAAGCGAGGGGAGTCATGACTAGCCGTTAGGTTCATCATTGCCTTCTGGTTTCTCAAGTCAATTCCTCTCATGGCTGCATCCAACTCATTCACAAACTGAGAAGGAGTCGCTCCGCCCTCTGCCATGGCAAAGAACTTACGTGCGGGCTTATACCATTGATAAAACATCACCGCATCAAACACATCCCCTTCTACATAAGGACGAGGATCCATCATATGGTCTGGCCATTCTTCCCACCAGATCTCTCCAACCAAGATCGCTTCTGGATTCACCCCTTTTACAAAATCACGATAGTCTCTCCAGAAACCCATTGGAATTTGGTCTGCCACATCCAAACGATACCCATCAATTCCTTTAGAAAGGTCTCCATTGCCTTTTGGGTCTAACCATCTTTTGGAAACATTAAAGATATGTTGCTTTACCTCTTCAAGCATATTCCCTTCATAAGGGTGTCCATGCTTACGGTCTACTACGTCAATCTTCTTTAGCTCCGGCAAAGACGAAAGCCCTGCCCAACCGGTGTAAGCAAACTCATTCTCCTCTGTTGCAGGGTCATCCCACTGATCAATCATATACCAGTTGGCATACTTAGACTCCTGTTGCTTCTCTAACACATCTTGCCACGCCCAGAAAGACGTTCCGGTATGGTTCCAGGAGTAATCCATTACTACTCTAATCCCTCTATTATGTGCTTCCTCAACTAGCTCCAGAAACAATAGGTCGGCCGAAGTCCACTTCCATGTTTCAGGGTTTTCAGGATCTTCTGTCGCCATAAGTTCCATATCCCCCTCCGGGTCCGGCCCAAAGTTCACATCAATATGACGGTAATTTCTCACATCGTACTTATGCAAAGAGGGAGCATCATTCAAAGGATTGAAATAAATCGCCGTCACGCCCAATTGCTCTAGGTAATCCAGCTTATCCAATACGCCTTGCAAATCACCCCCATAACGACGGTGCTGTATCTTGGAGTAAAAATCTCCTTCCAGTTCATCTGCCCAAGGATCTGGCTTATACCAGTCTTGTTCCCAAGGAGTCACTGCCCAGTTTTCAGGATAGGCTTGTGTATTAGACCCTTTGATCGTCTCCAAAGTAGGATCATTGTCGGTATCTCCATTGCGGAAGCGTTCTACAAAGATTTGGTACCAAACGGCATCCTTTGCCCAGGTGGGTACCCTTAGTTCCTGTTGTTCATTAGTTTGTTCCGAAGAAGGCGGTGTCGCACATCCTCCGGCTAGCATAGCTGATGCTAGCAAAAAGGTTTTGATATTTAGTTTATTCATTATAAAGGTGTTAAATGACACTACTTCATTTTTCGTGTACATATTACACCGAATATCTTGAAAAAATAATGATTGATATTAATATTATGATATTTATTGATGAGTTAGAAGACACAAAGATACTTCTTGACAGAAAGTAAGCGTTACAGCTACTCAAAACCCTATTCTTACGTGAACCCTCACATGACGCGAGGGCCTACACTATATAATTTTATAGAAAATAATTTTTATAAACAGCCTCTGTATGGATATAAATACACTGATAAGAAATAATAGAAAAACACTAATTGCGATCTTCGCGTTTGCAATGGCTGTAACTGTGATGGATATATATGGTTCTTATGTACGCAGTAAACGTCAACCACCTTTTCTTGAGGAAGATTATGATAGCCTAATAAATGATCAAAAAACTCAAGAGGTTTTGGGAAAAGTCTATAAGGATAAATTAGAATATATAGATTTCTCAAGGGTTTCTTCTAGTAACGTCGATACCACTTCATACAAGATTACTTTACATGGAGAAAAGAACACTCTTGAATACAGCGTATATTTACAGAAAAGTAAAGCTGGTAAATGGAGTAAGTATTCTATTACTGAAGTGGTCAAATAGTTTTTATATCAATAATTAGATAGTAGGAAGGTTACTTGTTACCCATTTTTTTCACCCACCCGAGCGTGGACGCTCGGGGAAAACGCTTTTGGGTCGTAGCGTGGACGCTACGACCAGTATTTGTTTGCATACGGGGCAAACTAGATCGTATCATTACATGACGTGCGGAACGCTACGACCAGTATATTCGTATCCTGTAAGTCCAAAAAATCTTGATCACTACAAAGAGAATCCCGCACTCATCCTTATACTAAATAATGGTGCTGTAGTATCCGTATAGGTCAAGCGATGTACAAAGTAGACCTTAAACACCTTTAGTATATTTTCTATACCATAGTAAGCTTCTGCATAGGGCAGCTCCTCCAGTGTTCTCAGTGATCCTTCTGCTTGCTCACCATACATCATGGCTTGATTCTCCTCCGAAAGGCTACCATATAATAGGTTGGCTCCTCCAAACGCCCTCCATCGCAATCGGTTCATTAAGGGAATACGATTAAACAACAGGCCTTCAAATTGATGTAATAGTCGTAAAGAGACGTAACGATCACTGACAAACTCCAGACTATTCATCTGGTTGAAAGCGTCGGCATTATATAATATAGGAATTGTATTGCCTAGATGGTTTTCCAGTAACGGAAAAGGCAAAGGCGTTGGTATAAACCCTGCTGTCCAACGATAAGTAGTCTGTCCAAAGCGACTTCTTTTAAGTTGCTGTAAACTGCCCTCTACCTTATGGTAACTCAACGCTGACACAGATAGCTGCGGAATCCCATACGTATACTTCAAGAAGATCACGGGACGACTATCGCTGCTGATGGCCATACGGGTATTATAAGCCGTTTGCACATAACGCACACCTGGCGCATAGGTCAAGGCCGCTGATACTTCGGTATGATCGAAGCCTTCCTGACCCTTCAGTACCGGATCTTGTCCTTCTTCAGCGTTGTCATAGTAGCCAAAATCAAAAACTGGAGAGAGTTGTCGATGTCTCAACACAACCCTAGAGGTCAATCCTTTGGTAATGTCAGATTGCCACCATACCTTATAAAGGTTATACTCAAAAGGTGCGATCAAAGTACCCCAACGATTGGCCGCACGGAACAGAAATGGCAATGGTCGCTCATCATCTGTTAATCCCACCTGACCGATATCCCTGGCATGCATCCCACCGATAAGGTGCCATTTATCTCGATTGATAAACCAGTTCCCCATCAGGCTGTATTTTATTTTCTGATCCCTTGTGCCATAGGCAACATATCCTTCCAATAGAAACTTCTTACTCAAGTCAACATTGGTCAAGCCTCCAACTTGCAAACGCACCCCTTCAATATCATTGTAGGCGATCACCTCTCCATAGGTGCCGACATCTAGTCCTCCGGCATTGATATATCCCGTTCCCAAGATCGTCGCCAAGGCCATGGTTCTCTTTACACTTTTCATCTGACTCACGGAATCAATCAGTGCCAGATGTTGTGGATCTACTCCCGCGACATCTAATGCATCCAATGCGTTGGTTGCTACTTCCTCCGAAGACTGTTTTTCTTCTTCCGAAAGCACTACCACTTCCTGCTCGTAAAAAGAAGGCTCCTGAGGTACGTTTAAGACGAACCCTTTATTCTCTATATAATTTTTGTACAGTAGCTTCCCTAACTTATTTCCACCAGAAACCCTTAGCAACATCAACTGCTTTTTAGGCATTAAAGGTTGATCGGCTTCTACCTCTACTAATTCCTGCTCAAAGTATACACTGTCCACAAAGTTAATGTTTGCACCTTTCCCAATCCCTGCCTCTATTTTCTTCATGGCATAACGGTGGTCTTCATCCGCAATGTATACCACTCCAGAAAAAGCGAGATCTTGTGCTCTCTTGGGCCAAAAGCGAATTTTATAGCAAGGAATACCATCCACGACATGCATCTTTTGCAAGTCCAGCTCATAGTCGTAATACATCTTCCAGCTTTTTCCCAAGGGAGAGATAAACTGCTTCTGCATCACCGACACATAGTTTCCGTAAAAATTGTAATCCTGAAAACCCGCTCCTGTAAATTGAGAGAGCAAGGAGCCGTCATCCACTCCTATTCCTGCAATACGGCTTTCATACACACGCTCTGTGCGTCTCTTGGGTGTTTTCGCAAAGTAGTTTCGGGAGGACGTCTCTGAGATAAATACCGGCAACCCACTATTAGCTCCGCTCAACACCTCTTTTTCCCTTCCAGCCTCCATTACTTCCCTAAAGACCTTCCGCTTTTCCAGCTTTTCGTTCAGTTCCGTCAATAAAAACTCATTACGGGTATAGGTCTGGTAATCATAAGCCTCCAAACGATCATAATCATTCTGCTCCCTATAATCAATATAATGACGAATAATATCCCATGCTGGGTTCTCATATCCCTTTCGGGTAATCACCAACTCCTCCATTTGCCCACTCTCGGGTATCAAAGTAATCTTTAAAGGAGTATTCGTACGAGGTACCGCCACTTTTCCCTTTTCATACCCCACATAGGAAATCAATAAATACGTATAGGCAGGGCGAAATGGAATAGAGAAATTTCCATCCGCATCCGTCATTCCACCTATTTGGCTTCCTTCATAATATATATTAGCAAAAGGCACTCCTTCTTCTGATTCTGCATCTACCACCTTACCTATAAGGGACTGTGCCAATACCGAAAAGGGCAAACATAACAGTAGGCCTACCCCTACCCAACCTATCATAAGGTCTTTTCTCATAATTAATAATCGTACAGTGAAGACGTAAGAAAAAATTTCGCGAATAAACGAAAATCTAACTGATCACAAGCTACATGGTTCAATAATAAATGGAGAATTATTCTTAATAATAGTTCATAGACGCCCTTCTTTCAAAGGAGATTTCTTTTTTTATCTCTAAAAGTCACTCTAGACTTGCTTATATTATGCGCTAATAATAATACTCGGTTATCGGGCGCCATGCAATGGTTATCGGTTATCGGTTATCGGTTATCGGTTATCGGTTATCGGTTATCGGTTATCGGTTATCGGTTATCGGTTATCGGTTATCGGTTATCGGTTATCGGTTATCGGTTATCGGTTATCGGTTAAGAAAATTATTTTACCCCTAAACGACATACAATACCCTAAAGGTATTTTTCAATATTTTTTTAAACGATAAGCAATAAGCGATAAACAATAACCATTGCATGGCGCCCGCAAACATTCTTTTCAAGCGATAACCGATCCACTTAATGTAGACTACTACAATAACATCAATATTCATCACCTCTATAATTATTTTTTAATCATGAAGTATATCGAGGTTGTCGCTGCAATCATTCGTCACAAAGAAAAGTACCTCTGTGTTCAAAGAGGAGTCAACAAATATCCTTATATCTCTCACAAGTATGAGTTCCCGGGAGGAAAAATAGAGAAAGGGGAGTCTCACCAACAAGCCTTAAGAAGGGAAATTCAAGAAGAACTTTTAATGGATATTGAGGTCAAAGAACATCTACATACCGTAGAGCACCGCTACCCAGATTTTACAATCAAGATGTACGCCTACTTATGTACTTCAGCTAACGATGAGTATACCCTTACGGAGCACATCCATGGCCTATGGCTTTCAAAAAATGAACTGGAAAGGTTAGATTGGGCCGCTGCGGATATTCCGATAGTTCAAGGAATTATGAGGAGTAAAGGATGAAGGATGAAGGATGAAGGATGAAGGATGAAGGATGAAATGTATTTGAACTATAAACGACAAGCAATCATCGATCAAACTTTTTTCAAACGATAAGCGATAAGCGATAAGCGATAAGCGATAAGCGATAAACAACAACAATAATATTACCATGACAACAACACTACAAACCACTTCCCTATTTATTCCAATAGGCAACGACCAACTCCATCTCAAACGATTTTACAATGAAGACAGTAACGGAGAGGCTGTCTTGATGATCCATGGTGCTATTGAAAATGGAAGTATTTTTTACGCCAAGAAAAAGCTCAAAGGACTCGCACCCTTTTTAGCGCAAGAAGGCTATGATGTTTATGTGGTTGATTTGAGGGGAAGAGGATTAAGTACTCCTGCAGTCAATAAGACTTCTACCAATACGCAGTACGATACTATTATGGAAGAAATTCCAGCCTGTATCCAAAAAATCAGAGCCATTCGTTCAGAACATACCCCTATTCATACGGTAGCACACTCTTGGGGTGGAGTATTACTACTGGCATACTTAGCCCGACATCCTCAAGAGACGTTTAAAAGTATGAACTTCTTAGCTACTAAAAGGAGCATCAAGGTAAAAAACATCAAGAAACTATGGGAGGTGGACGTCTTCTGGAGTGCTGTGGGAGAAATGCTCACAAGGGTCAAAGGATATCTTCCTGCTAAGGAATGGGGATTTGGAGCCGACAACGAATCTCGGGCAGTATACAGAGATTGCCGACAATGGGTATATGCCTTGAATGAATGGAAAAGCAATCAGGATGGGTTTGACTATTTGGACGCATTAGCCAAAGCCAATAATATTCCTCCTACGCTTTACCTTACGGGACTTAAGGAGTATTACCTGGGGCACCAGATGGATGTCAAACGCTTGATGAAGGAAGTCAACAACCCCCAAGATCAATTTATCTTATTGTCTAAAGAGAATGGATTCAAAAAGGACTACGACCATATCAATATTTGTACGAGTAAGGAAGGACCTCAGGATCACTTTCCACTAATCGTAGAATGGATGCGATCATGTTGAGGCGCAAGCCGCCTCAACAAAAAAAAAGCCGATCTGCATCAGATCGGCTTTTTAACTTATTACTTGGGCGAATAATGGGATTCGAACCCACGACCCCCGGAACCACAAACCGGTGCTCTAACCAACTGAGCTATATCCGCCGTTTTGCAAAACTATATATAAATATTGGGCGAATAATGGGATTCGAACCCACGGCCCCTGGAACCACAAACCAGTGCTCTAACCAACTGAGCTATATCCGCCATTTTGCAAAACTATATATAAATACTGGGCGAATAATGGGATTCGAACCCACGACCCCCGGAACCACAAACCGGTGCTCTAACCAACTGAGCTATATCCGCCATTTTGCAAAAACTATATATAAATTGGGCGAATAATGGGATTCGAACCCACGACCCCCGGAACCACAAACCGGTGCTCTAACCAACTGAGCTATATCCGCCATTTACTGTTTTTGCGAGTGCAAATGTAATAGACATTTCTATAAGCACAAAACCTATTAGATAATTTCTTTATCTTTTTGAATAAAACTACTGATTATCAAGGAGGAATTTTTAACTATCAAGAAAAGACCTCTTCTGATACCAGAATGTAATCTATAAAACCTAAGTTAGTGTGAGTAATTAGTCGCAATGAAATAATATATTGCGCAATTGACTTAAACAATACTTTAATGCGGTATAATAAACATTTAACTATATAATAATAGGATTATTAAAAGTTAACCACTATATTAAAAGCAGTTAATAACTCAAATTCTCTTATTACTACTATCTACTAAATTTTAATTTTTCTTGTTGATGCAAGAAGGATTTAACTGAAAAAGCCTGTGTCGAGACACAGGCTTTTTGTTTTTCTAGAAAGTAAAAAAAATCGACAGACTCTTTTTATTTAATGTTAAATTTATAACTATTGTATTAATATTTAACCATCTATGATTTTACACACAGAATCAGTGAAAAAATAAACTATCAAATGACTACTATACCAGAAATTGTAGAAGATATCATTTCCCGCTCTCCCTTCCTTGTAGAAGCGATCTCCGACGACATTATCAACTTTAGTGCCCTAGCCAGAAACATTCGTCCAGAGATTGAGAAAAGGTTACATAAAGAAGTACAGAATGGCGCTATCGTGATGGCTCTTAAACGAATGAAACCCAGACTAATGGGACAAAACCTAGAAGGGGATGTACAGGAATACCTTCGTAGTATGGGAGAAATCATTGTACGCTCAGACTTGGTAGATTTTGCTTTTAAGAACTCCAGTACACTTGTCGGTAAGCAGCAACAACTTCTAAATAAGTTACAAGAGCAAAAAGATATATTTCATGCTTCCTCCAAAGGCGTATACGAGACCAATATTGTCACCAGCAAATGGATCGAACGAGAGGTTATGCAAATTTTTGAAGAGGAAGAATTACTCTCTAAAATTGATGATCTAGCTTCAGTCACCATGCGTATGCCTACCACCTATAGTAAAGACGTTCCTGGAGTATTTTACTATATACTAAGACGATTGGCCTGGGAAAACATTAACGTAGTAGAGATCATCTCCACTAAACATGAGTTCTCCTTAATTGTCGACAAAGATGCCGTCAATACGACCTTTAATATGCTCAATGATATGAAGAGCAGACGGAGTTGATAATGAAGAATGAAGAATAGAGTTATTTAGTATAAGCAGAAAACTCTGAGCTATTAAAATAGGTCAGTGGTACGCTATAGCTTTTATAATTTTCAATGATCAATGATTAATTTTCAATAATTAATACACTCTAGGGCTAGTTCAGCAGCCTTTTTTGGTGATTCATTTTAATTAAAAATTGAAAATTGATCATTGAAAATTAATCCACGCTAGAAGCAGTTCAGTAGGCTTTTTTACTCATAGACAATTAACCGTGATAACCTCTATTCTTCATTACAAATTCTCACTCCTAGCAAGAGTACATCATCTATTTGCTCATCTCCCCCTTTCTGTATCCATTCCTCCAGAACTCTTCTCAATCTTTCAGCGACCCGCTCCATAGGTTCTTGCTCTTGTTTCAACAAGATATTCTTTAACCTATTCATGGTAAACTTACGATTGTACTGCCCCCCAAACTGGTCTGGATAGCCATCTGAGAACAGGTAAATGGCAGAAACCTCATCCAAGCGTAGCTCGTGATTGGGGTATATCCTTTCAACTCCTCTCACTACTCCTCCTACTCCATACTTCTCCCCTTTAATCAGCATCACCTCCCCATTTTTTATATATACCAAAGGGCGGTGTGCTCCAGCAAACTGTAGGCTACTCCAGTCTTCAGCAAAAACACATACTGCCAACTCTATACCATCAAAATTTCCTGATTCCCGCTGCTGCAACATACTTCTAACCCTGGAGTGCATCATGGAAAGAATACGGGAAGGATCCAACACTTGCTGTACCTCTACAATATCTTTGACCAACTCCATTCCCATCATACTCAGCAAAGCCCCCGGAACCCCGTGACCTGTACTATCCGCAACAATGATGACCAATTTCCCTGCATGCTTTTCCACATAATAGAAATCGCCTGCGACTACATCTTTAGGCATATACAGTAGGGTATACCGCCCTACTCCGATCAGTTCATCTAATTTCTGGGGGGTTGGCAAGGTGGCTTGCTGTATACGGCTAGCATAATTAATGCTGGAAGTAATCTCTTTGTTTCTAGCCTCCAATACCTTTTTGTTGGATTCAACCTCCCTGTTCTTAATTTCCAGCTCACTGTTGGATAAAGAAAGTAAACGGGTACGTTCTGCAACCTTAAACTCCAATTCTGCATTGGCTTTATTAAGTGCTATAGTTAATCGTTGGTTATTAGAAAATACGCCTATATAACGATAGGATAGTAGGATTGCCATTAAGATCATAAACACCAGCACCGAAATTGTGATCATGGGAGGCGTAGAGAATAATGATAAGCTAATGAGAAAATCATTGGTACAAGATAGTAACACAACGATCATTCCTGTAAGAAGTAAACTCCCTCCCCTCATCTTATCCTTAATGGCTTTGATATTCGCTTGAATGACAAATATCCAAAAAACCAATAGGGCAGAATAGGTAATGATACTCAGGTACGTGAAGTAATTAGGGGGAAAAAATAGTAATACAACCACAAAGACACCTCCAGCATAAACCGTACTTTGAGTGACCCTATCGGATATGTACGTACTCAATATTTCTTTTAGAAAGAGGGGAAAAGCAATAAAAACTGCAACGAAGGATAAATACTCCAGGCGTAAAAGCCATAACCAAGAAATACCCGGGCACCAAAGTTGAAGTAAATACTCATCGGTGACCAACTCCCTTAAAGCCAAAAAAGTGCTTCCCATAGAAAAATAAAGCATCGCCTTATCCTGACGGTGCATCATATGAAATACCATAAAGTAAACGCCCATGATCAATAGTATCCCAAAAAAAAGCACATCCTTAACGACCGCCTTTTCACGGTAATACTGTATCTGCGCTTCACTGCCAATCAGTATCTCACGCCACATACCTCCATTACGGTGATCATAATTAGAGACTTGTATCAGAATATCGAGATAAGAAGAATCGACCGCAAAAAACACCGCCTTTGGATTAAACCCTCCTTCTGACTTTTCAGGGTCTACCGAAAGTACTCCTTCTTTATCCAATAATTTTCCATTGACATATAGACGATAGGCTGTAGCAAAAGTCTGTAATTTCACCCCCAATAATGTTGGATAATTCTCTCCCAGGTATACCTTGAGATGGTACGTTCCATATCCTTCCGCCGTGAAAGGCGCCTTCCATACCCCCGGGACAATTATATTATCCCACTTCTTCTCCTCTATCGTATCAATGCTATCAGGAGGAATTAATGCTTTCCAATAAAAATGCCACTCACCATCCAAGCGTACCTTATCTTTCTCCCAATCGATAGATGATAAATCCATCCATCCATGTTGGGCGATCTGGGCATTTCCAAAAAAAGAAATATGTAATAGAAAAATAATCAGCAGCCTATTCATAAACATGTTGTGCTCTAAAAACTCTTCCAATAAGCCACCTTTTCCACCTTCCTTGCTCTATAGCTCCAAATCGTTGTATAAGTCAAGCAATGAACGTCCTTCTATAGGGTTGATTTTATCTAGGTTAATTTCTATTCCCATAACCAGAATGTCATCCGTTTGCTCTTCATTTCCCGACAACATCCAGTTTTCAATATGTTCCTCTAAAAAAGTGGCTCTTTGCTGTAATGGTAGATGGTGAACTTTCTGTAACAATTTACGAAAATTTACACTCATATACTTTCTATTATTCGTACCTCCGAACTGATCCTGATAGCCGTCAGAAGATAAGTATATCGTCAAAGGTCTACTCACTTCTACCGTGTGTATCGGATACTCTCTTTTGTGTCCCCTTTTTTCTCCTCCAACACCATAATGAGCACTTTTTAGCACATATTGCTGCCCATCCTGTATATAACACAAGGACATTTTTGCTCCAGCATAAGAAAGCAACTCCAGTTTTTGATCGATCACACAAACGGCCACATCCATACCATCTGAGTTCCCTGATTCTTCCTGATGTAAATTGGTCCGTATTTCCTTATGAAGTACCTGAAGAATCAGGGAAGGGTTAGTAATTTTTCTTTTGATGACAATTTGATTCAGCAACTCTACCCCCACCATACTCATAAAAGCTCCGGGTACGCCGTGCCCCGTACAATCTCCTACCAGAATAATCAGCTTCCCGTCTACTTCTTCCACAAAGTAAAAGTCACCGGAAACGATATTTCTGGGCCTGTAGAAGATAAAGTATTGCTCTCCCAATAACCTTTTTAGATGATTATCTGAAGGAAGTAATGCTCTTTGAATACGTAAAGCATATTCAATACTTTGGGTAAGCATCTCATTTTGATCCTGCAACTCTTCGTTCTTATCTTCAATTTCCGCTTGATGTTCTTCAATTCGTTGGTTTTTCAACGCCAACATCTCATTGGATGTAACCAACTCTTCTGTACGCTCCCTAACCTTATACTCCAAGCTATGATTTGCCTCACTTAATTGTTGATTCAGCTCCACATTGTCCGTCACCATACGGGAATAACGATACGACAATACCGCTCCTTGACAAAATATAAAGACCAAAAAGCCTATACCCATCATACTTCCAGTCTGTATCACCATCTGAATATGAAGTATATCGTTACATACTGCCACAAAAAGCAAGAAAACCCCTAAAAGGAACACCCTCGCCCCCAGTTCTTTATAAAGAACAGCCCGAATAGTTTGTACCACGGTATATGCCCCTACACCGAGGATAATATATTGATTGTAGTTGAAGAGGTCTGCAAAAAAGGTAGGAGAAGTCATTAGAACAATAACCGTATGTATGGCAGCCCAGGACATGACCCCTAAAAGGAGGTATTGATTATAATATTTAGGAAACAGGCTTTTGTAATACATCCCAAGAAAAGCTACAATAATCATATATAGCATAAACTCTGTCCGTACCAGCCAAATCCAAGGCACTTCTGGCCATACTAAACAGATGATATGTTCATTGGAAACCAATGCTCTAATAAGCAACATAAAGCAGGTAAGAGAATAATACAAGGCCGACCAGTCCTTATTTCGAATAGAAAAGAAGGTCAGATAATAAATGCCCATACCCAACAAGCTCCCTATCAACAGCATTTCCTCCAGCAAGTCCATCAACCATTTATAACGAATACTCTTATAGGACCCTAAATGAATACTCCTCCATATTCCTCCTTTACTATAATTAAAATTGGCTACCTGAATCACAACATCGACTGTATCTCCTTTCACCTCGAAAACACTTACTTCTGGCTTATAGCCTGGAATATACTCTTCCATCGCACGGCCAACTTTTCCAGCAGTATAAACCTCTTTTCCATTAATGAGTATACGCCCCGATGTTCCAATAATCGTATTTCTTAATGCTAATCGTGCAGGAGCTTCTTGTGGCAACAACACTTTTAGGCCATAGGTCGCATACCCTGTTTTTTCATCCCATAAAGAGGGCACTTCCTGCAAGGAATTAAATTTTGACTCTATCAGCGTATCGTGTAACTGTTGCCATGCCAACATCCACTCTCCATCTAAAGGATATGTACCCTCCTGTATATTTTCCGCTCGCAGATCCAAGACACCCCGTACTGCTAGAGGAGTTTTTGCTACAGCTGTAAAATTGACTAAACAAGAAAGAATTATTATCAAAAACTTTTTCATACCAAAGATGTCCTTACAAAAACAACTCTTTAATATGTGTTAATATTTGATAACAATGTAAATAAACAGGGGGAGATGTAGGTAAAAGGGAGGTTTTGAAGATTTTTGAGGAAGGAGGTAAGAGGTAAGAGGTAAATAATGCTTTTTACTAGAGTTTATCACGGTTAATTGTTTATAAGCAGGGAAAAGTAGTGAACTGGTTCAAGAGTTCAAATTCCGGACGAGGTACGAGTAAGGAATTGCTCTTGGACCAAGCGGTTTACTACCTCAGTCAAGTCTAATGCGTACTGCGCTAGTCCAAGAGCGTATTGATAGTCGTCCCTCCTATCAATACTGAACTCTTGAACTAGGAGCATATTTTCTACCCATACGAAACTAACCGTGATAAAGTATATTGATTGTTTATATCAGGGGGCTTTTCATACATAGCCCCTAATAACCGATAACCAAAATTAATTAAAAACCTGCTCAGCTGCAGCCTTCAATAACTCAGGGCTGATGCGTTGCTTATAATTCGGGCTCACATACTCAAAACCGATTTCTCCTTTGGCATTGACAAAAAATACTGATGGAACTGGTAGTTCGTGATGTGCTTCTCCAGAAGCTTCTTCCAGGTTGATTCCGAAAGTTTTATACTTCTTAACTGTACCATCACTGACCTTAAACGAAATACCAAAGGCACGAGCTACTTCCATTGTCGCATCCGAAAGTAAGGTATAATTCAAATCATGCTTTTCCATACTTTTTTGTAGCTCCTCAGGACGATCAGGAGAGATGGCAAGAATTTGATACCCTTTAGCGATCAAATCAGAAGAAATAGCTCCCAACCCAGACAATTGTCTGTTACAATACGGGCACCAGCCTCCTCTGTAAAATACTATAATTGTATTTTCTCCTTTCACCAATTGCTTCAAGGACACTGTATTTCCTTCTATATCTTTTAATTGCTTATCAGGAACTTCCTCAGAAATCAATAAGGGAGAAACATCTTCCGCTTTCATGGGAACATTTGTTTCCTGTGCCGTTCCCAAGGCTGTCCAAAATGTAAAGGCTAAAGTGATTAGTAAGGTCTTTTTCATTTTCTAAATACTATTTTTATTTAATGTTCATTGTTATGTATTTAAAAACACTATTAAGCTATAGGTTCCTAACACACCCTTAGCTAACCTCACAAGATCTATTTTGTTTAAAAAGGTTATAGAGGTAAGAGGTAAAAAGTAAAAGGTAAGAGGTCTCCTTACTTTTTACCTCTTACCTTTTACTTCTTACCTTCTTCTGTCGTCAAGTAGTATTTTTCCTCTATTGCCAATCCTTTTATGCCTTTTACTTTCACTTGGATATCCTTAAGCTTTGCATGGGCTATAAACCCTTCTATGATTTCCAATACATCTTGATCAATCGTTACCGAACGACTTCCATCAATCAGTAGATTCGTATTTCTAGGTAAATTTTCCAGCATTACCTTGATTTGAGCCTTGTTCAAAAATGAAACCTCCTCGGCTAAACGAAGGACTACCTTGTCCCCTTCCTGATGCTTCTCTTTTCGAAAAGAATAAGGGATTTGATAGTTATGTTTAAGAATAATAAAAATGGCTACAGCCATTCCCAACCCTATTCCGATAAGCATATCCGTGAACACTAACCCTAGTACTGTCACTGTGAAGGGAATAAACTGCGCCCATCCCTTTCGATACATTTGTCTAAATAGCGCAGGATTAGCCAACTTATAACCAATCATCAATAGTACCGCCGCCAGACTGGCCAATGGTATCTTATTCAACGTTACTGGAATCAATGCCACACATAGTAATAAAAAACCTCCATGAAAGATGGCTGACATTCTTGTCTTTCCTCCGGAGTTGACATTTGCAGCACTTCTAATAATGACCTGAGTAACCGGTAACCCTCCAACCAATCCGGAAACCATATTGCCAATACCTTGAGCTTTTAACTCCCTATTGGTAGAAGTAACTCGCTTATAAGGATCAAGTTTATCCGTTGCTTCCACTGATAAAAGGGTTTCCAAACTAGCGACCACAGCAATGGTCATCCCCGCTACATAGACTTTAGGGTCAAGGAGCGCTGAGAAGTCAGGGAAAGTCAATAATCCCAGAAAACCCTCTATACTATCCGCTACAGGTAAGCTCACTAAATGCTTGACTTCTTCATTGTTATCTAACGTCCACTCAGGATACCAATATTGATAGGTTTCATTCAATAAAGCTCCCAACACCACCACCAATAAAGGGCCTGGTAACATCTTAAGTACCTTGATATTCTGAATCCATTTACTCTCCCAGAAAATCAATAATGCTAAAGATACGATGGTGATCAAAATTGCCCCTTCACTATTATATAAAAAGGCATAATAGATCTCTTCAAATGTATTATGGCCATCTTGTTGAACAAACTCCAATTCTCCTTCCCAAGAAGGGTCATAGCCCAAAGCATGAGGAATTTGTTTTAGAAAAATAATAACGCCAATCCCTGCCAGCATCCCTTTAATGACTGCTGTCGGAAAGTAATGTCCAATAATTCCTGCCTTAGCTACTCCTGCAATAAATTGCACCACTCCAGTAATAATCACTGCCAATAGAAACACCTCAAAACTTCCCAGATCCATGATTGCATCGGCTACCATCACTGCCAGTCCAGCTGCTGGACCACTTACCCCCAAGGCTGACCCACTCAAGGAAGCAACCACCAGTCCTCCTACCACTCCCGCTATAATACCCGCAAAGGGAGGCGCCCCTGAAGCCAAGGCAATCCCCATACAAAGTGGTAAAGCGACCAAAAAGACCACAATCCCCGCCAAGAAGTCACTTCTCAGCTTATCAATAAATGATGTGTTCCTTATGTCCATAATCCAAATAAATAATTATTAGTGGCTATAGTCATTCCGTCAGGTTGTTTGTGCCCCAAGGATCCTTAAAACCAATCACTAAAATAGTCCACTGACTAGTGGTCTAAACACTAAGTGTTCTGATAGAAATAAAGGTGCTACTTCCAAATGGATAAAGGAGGAAGGAAGAAGGATAAAGGATTACCATCCATAGGTTCCTATTCCTTTATCCTTCTTCCTTAAACCCCTTAACAGTAGCTCTTAACTATAAGTTTACTTGGCGTTCAGTTCACTAATACAGTCTCCAATTCCCTGTTCGGTAGTACCTTGGCAGCACTGGATTGTGGATCGTATTAATCTCAATAGAATCTATCGGCACCAAATCCTTTCCAAAAGAGGTAATCATCATCATCGCATCCCGAGTAAGCCACTTGGTATCCACATCCTCAAAAGATAACTGCTGCAAGGTTGGCTTTAATGCTTCTTGAGGAATTTCCTTGGCCCCTACGATCCACCCCCACTCTCCTAACGTAAGCACTTGATTGTGCATAGGCAAAGTATTAAAGTCTGCTTTTTGCATCGTCTTTTCAATACAACGGAATGCCTTTGTGGCATAGTATGGACTTCCTGCCTGTACGATCATCACTCCTCTAGGACGTAAACGATTATAAATCATACGATACATCTCATAAGCATATAGCCTCCCCAGCTCGATACTCTTAGGATCTGGGAAGTCCACCATCACTACATCGTAGAATGCTTGGTTTTCTTCCATAAACGTAAAAGCATCTTGATTGATCACCTTTACTTTTTCGTGTGTCAAAGCACCTTTATTCATATCCGTAAAGATCGGATGTGTTTTAGCAAGCGCTGTAACCTCAGGATCCAAATCAACCAAGGTTATACTTTTAACAGAAGGATACTTTAGTACCTCACGAGCCAGGCAACCATCTCCTCCCCCCAATATCAATATATCTTGTGGATGCTCCTGAAGCTTCATGACTGGATGAGCCATTGGTTCATGATATAGGTGCTCATCAAAAGTACTCAGCTGTAGATTACTATTGATATAAAACCAATAATCTTCCTTTAACTTCGTAACCACCAAACGTTGATAAGGTGTTTGTTTTTGCAAAACGACCTTGTCCTTATAACGCTGTTGCTCTCCATAATTGATAATATCTTTTGCCCAAAATCCTCCCGTAAAAATCACGATACTTACCAATCCCCCTGTCAGCAATAATACTTTTCTATAAAAAGGCTGTAGCATCCCCCTCAAGCGAAAGAATAACATCATGGCTACTAGTAAATTGACAGCACCCAATACAAAAGGCGTATAAGTTAATCCCAAGTACGGCAACCCTACAAAGGCAAAGAATAACCCTCCAATCAAGCTACCAAAGTAATCCTTCTCCATCACCGCTGAAATATTGACCCTTAAAGACTCAAACTCCTCATTCAATCGAGTGACCAAAGGTATTTCCAAACCAATCAGTAAGCCTATCAGAATACTTAATGCATAAATCAACACCCCCTCCAACGGAAATGTGTATATACTCAATGCATCATTAAAACTAGCGTAAGAGGCTGCACCATAGGCGAGCAAAGAAGAAAAAGCTACTAATACAGACAGCACATACTCTACAATGATAAAACGTTCCAGTAACTGCTTCTCCATGTACTTACTCAATCGACTCCCCAATCCCATAGCAAACAACATAAAGGATAGAATCAGCGTCCATTGTAGTACTGAGTTTCCTAGAAAATAAGTCGCCAAAGTAGACAGGATATATTCTGCGACAATCCCTGACAGTCCCGTTGCAAAAAGTGCTAACTTCAGGGTATTTGACTTCGTAAAAAACTTAAAAATCATGCTGGTTAAAATGTTCTTTCAATCAAAAATATGAGCATACATCAACGATACTCTTATAAAAAATCATGGTACTTATATGAGACCTTATTTGGAAGACGTCTTCCGATAGAAAATCCCAAACAAGCTCTTATAACTCAATTACTCACAAGGTTCAGAAATATCTGCATCTTATCAATCATTCCATAGTACTCCTTCCCCCCCAGGCTTTCTCTAAGTGCTATCAAATGCTGCCACTTTCTACGTCCAATCTTTTCCTCCACAGAGACCTTGTGCACCTCCCATTCACTCAAGCGATATTTTTTCATATCCATCTGTAACTGTCGTAAGCTGATTAGTTCATCCTTAGGGTTCATAATCAACAAACAAGGCAGGTTACAACGCCTAAATTGCTTTTCCCTAATGATTTCCTGCATACGAAAGAGATTTTTATAAAACTGTAAAGGCAAAACGTCGTGTACCTTTAAATGTGAGGGGGCAAAACTAGGAATAGGCATTTGCATCGGCAAGCTAGCCAAGGGCCTAAACATTCCTGATTGTATATAAGTAAACGCTGCAGGCGCCATCAATACGACTCTATCTACATAAGTAATTCCCTGAGGTAATAAAGATTGCATACACAAATAGGTCAATGCTCCTAACGAGAACCCTACAAAATGAATCGGGAGATTACTTTTCCCTCTCAATTGCTTGGCCGTCTCTAATCCTTCGGTTAGATCCGATAGCCAATCTTCTACTTGTACATCCTTCGTCTGCTCAAAATTACTTCCCTCCTCGTGCCCCTTTAAAGAAACCATTACCACATGACATTGAGACATTAAGAACTGCCTCCCTAAAGGCTCCATATTCGCAGGGCGATTATTCAATCCATGCACCAAAACAATGATCGCCTTAGGCACAGAGTTTTGCATTATCTTAAAAATAGCCATATATCTGTTAGATTATTACCAATTAACTTGAAAATATCATATTTTAAGAGTTGTTTGTACAGCCATTTACTACCCATGCAAGCACATGGGTTTCATAGTATAAAAATGAGGTGATCTACTCCTCTCCATAAACAAAGACTAATAACGATCCCAAAAAACGATCAAAAGATTTTTCATTGTACACTATCTGATAACCTCATGACTACGCTTATTACTAACGCATTGACCCTTTCTATACTAGTTTTCGGATTAGTTTCCTTATTCAAGGGTACTTCTAGCTTTATGAAGGGAGTAAGCAGTAAATCATGGCTTCCTATTAATGCTACCATATCAGATGTTAAGAGTAAAAAAAGCATTCAGGCTACTGATGGAGAAATCTTAGTATCCAACAATCTAAAATCTTGTATACAGTATAGGTACCAAATGGGCAATCATTTTGAATATGGAAGCTTTGTTATAGAATATGTTGCAAACAATTATCATAAAGGTGATGTTATAAAGGTGTATTACAATCCTGAAAGACCCTCTGAATCGATGGTCTACCGGGGTGTACAAACCAAATGCATAGAGCAAATTTCCTTAGGAGTTGTTCTACTATGTGCTTGCCTCTATTTTTTGATTTTCTAAAATCACCTATACACACTTCATGATATAAAAATGGCGGATAAAATGATTTATCCGCCATTTTTATTATGTCTTCGGTAAGGATTTTATTTCCCTCCGTAAGATCCTCCTGAACGGCTTCTGGAAGAGCTTCCATAACGCCCAGAACTACTGCTCGTTCTAGATCTGCTACTGCTTGAACGGGAACCTGCAGGCCCATAAGCACTTCTCCCTGCACTAGAGGTTACCGAACGACGGTAAGAATTATTATTAGCCATTTTAGAGGTAAATGTACGACTTCCCCTACGGGCAGTCGAAGATGAAGTTGAACGTTCATTCTTCGGTCCTTCCTTGGCTGCTGGTGAGAATGTCCCATATTTTCTAGGAGCACTCGTCGATGTCGTACCATAGTAAGGTCTACCAGTGCTTCTATAACGAGAGTAATCGTTGTAATAACTACGATATACTGGTTGATAGAATGTCCATGCAAACAAAGAGCGCATCATAGCATACTTTCCATAGAACTCCCAGAAAGAACTGCCATTACTTCCTGTTTTCCACTGTCCATATTGAGGATTCCCCACAAATTGAGAGTAGCCAGCAGGTCCTACTTGCTTACTTAACTTGCCGTCGGTCATGGTTGCCAATTCCATTCCCATATCATTGACGTGGTTATCAAAATAAGCTCTCGGTACGTCATACCAATCCGTAAGGTGCTCCTTTGGCGTAGCTATTGTATCCCCTGCAGCCTTTTCCATGGTAATGACTTTGTAACGATGCTTATAGTGGTCGCTGGAAAATAAGTTCTCTTCCAAATCCATATCATCCAATACAATTGTATAATCTTGTGTACGTCCTTTTTGCTTGACAATTTCATCCAAGGGTAACTTGGTAAATTCTGGCTCACTACTACAGCCAACCATGAAGAAAAAAGTCATCAACAAAAATGGTACATGTTTATATCTTTTCATCTTTCTTTTATAATGAACTAAAAATTATGGTTGATATTAATTTCTAATTATTTGCTTATAGGAAGAATATTACTGAAAGCGGACTCCGGCTCTACCACCCCTACAGCTGCTTCAAAGGATTCTTTACCCCATTGTTCTATGGATAGGTAGTGACGTTCTGTATCGTCATAATAATCCCAGGAAATAAAAGGCTCAAAACGAGTATCCTTGATATTTCGGAAGTATCCCTCAGACTCTTCATCTCGGTAATAGACTTTTCCATCAAAAATAATTTGTCTTGGCGGCTTCCCTCTCTGCACAAGTGCTTGCTCCACTTCCTCATCCATACGTCCCCAACTTAGCTTTCGGGTTACCGTACACTCTACTTCATCATCCTCTTCCACGCCCAAATAAAGCGTATCATCAGCACAAGTTAGCTTAAACTCATAGGTAAAGTAATCGTTACCCCAGTCATATTCATACTCTTCTGTTACTTCCCATGTTTTCAGGTCGTAATCCAATATAAACCCTTTCCTGATATCCATTACCTTGATATCGGTAGGGTCATAATGAGGTTCTTCCTCTTTCTTCTTTTTAAAAAAACCAAATGGCATATTTCTAATCAATTATTGTCATCACCTCTTCTTACCTATCTTGAAGAATATTTTGTATTTTTGTCACTCAAAACTAAAATGAAACTTCACAGCAATTAAAAACGGTAAGAAAAACGGCGTTTTTTTTGCTTTGCTTATATTATCTTAACACATAAAGATAAAGCAAAATATTCACAAACGAATGCTTCCTTTTAATTTTCCTCCCCAGCCTATCAAAACGCGTATAGCCCCTACTCCGAGTGGTTACCTGCATATAGGCAACGCTTATTCTTTCTTGCTCACATGGATTATTACCCAAATACAAGGCGGTGAGCTTTTTTTAAGAATCGACGACATTGACAGTCCCCGTATTAAGGATGCTTACTTGGACGATATCTTTCATACGCTAGACTGGTTAAATATTACATACGATAAAGGGCCTGAAAATGTTAAGGATTTCAAGAAAAATCACTCCCAGCAGCTACGCATAGAGGAATATCAATATTACTTGAACAAGCTTAAGGAAAAGCAAAAACTATTTACCTGCAATTGCTCTCGTTCCGAAATTAAAAAGCACAGTACGGACGGGCAATACCCTATGCATTGTCGAACCTCTGAGCGTGCATGGGAAGCCCCACAAACAGCTTGGCGAATTATTACCCCCAACCAAGATATTCTAATTCACGACCTATTAAAGGGACCTATCTCACTCAACCTTTTTCAGACCATGCGTGACTTTGTCGTTCGCAGGAAAGAAGGCATTATTGCCTACCAAATAGTTTCATTGATTGAAGATATCAAGGCCAATATTAACCTTATTGTGCGGGGAGAGGATCTTTTGAGTTGTAGTGCGGCCCAACTTTTGCTAGCTAAAGAACTAGGGTTATCAAGCTTTCAGAATGCTTCCTTTATTCATCACTCCCTTATTATGGACAAAAATGGGCAACACAAACTCTCCAAGTCCAAAGGAGCTGCTTCTATCAAAGAGTTACGGCAATATCATTCACCTAGTAAGGTGTATCAACTAGTTGCCCAGCATATGAAATGGGAATCACACGGTATTGAAACCTTAGAAGACTTACTGAATAGTGCCCAAGAGCGACTTCTTCAATAAGCACACAATGAAAGTTTTATAAAAAATTACTACTAAAACTCTTTTAAATAGTTTATCATTGTTAAATGTACTTTTTAAAGTTAGAATGTCGTTATTCTAATAAGTACATATTTTTCGTTCAGTAGTCGAATTAAAAGCATGACGAATATCAGATTCATTTTTTTATTGTTCTTTACTTTTTTAGCACAAGTTCAATACACACAAGCGAGAGAGCTAATCCGATTGAATAAAAATAGCACAGATATTGACCCTACCGCTAAAGTAGAGATCTTTATCGATGAGTCGCATCAATATACTATTGAAGATGTCAGTGCGCCCTCATTTACGGGATTTCGTCCAAGTCAAAAAACACGCATTCTCAATGAAGGCTTTTCATCTTCTACCTATTGGGTTAAAGTAGATTTACTTTATGAAGACAAAATCTTTACCAATTGGTTATTAGAATTAGGGTATCCTTCCTTGGACCATGTAGAATACTACTTACTTCAACCTGGACAAGAAAAAGTAGAACGCATCAAAACAGGAGACCGAGAAGTTTTCAGTAGCCGTGTCATTGAGCACCCTCTATTTTTATTCCCCCTTAGTTTCAATAAGCAGGGGCACCATACTATTTTCTTGAAGATTCGCTCTAACGGACCCATCAATATTCCGATCCGTTTGTACCAGCATAAATCCTATATTGAACGTAGTACCACAGATTCTATAGGACATGGGTTGTTCTTTGGAATGCTATTACTACTATGTATCTATAACGCCTTTTTATACTTATCAGAAAGGGATGCAAGCCATCTGATCTATACCTTACCGGTCATCTCCTTTACCTTGTATTATTACTCTTTACAAGGGCATGTTTTTCAGTTTTTACTCAGGGATTATCCAGAAGCCTCTAATCATGTCACTATCTCTATCTTAAGTATTTGGATTGTGACTTCAGGTTGGTTTTCCTATCGCTTCCTGAATCCTAAAAAGTACGCCCCTTCTACTGGGTATATCCTGATTGCCGTGATCGTATTAGGAGCGCTTACCTTTATCAGTACATTCTTTGTGAGCTATAGACAATCGGTATATATCATCCAATTTTCTTGGTTTACATCCATCGCCCTGTTGTTAGGCACATCGGTATATGCCTGGAGTAAAGGTCACCGTTATGCACGTTTCTTCTCTGTAGCCTGGGTTTTCTCTATGGCTGGTGGTGTAGGTTACGTACTGGTTATTTCCAACGTAGTCCCTTCCAACTTCATCACGGATAATGCTTTGGTACTAGGACAGGTAATTCAAGTAGCCTTTCACTCTATTGCTTTAGGTGATCGACATAACATTTATAAGGAAGAAAGTAAGCAGGCAACACAAGCTTTGATTGCGATGGAGAAATCGGCCAAGGAAACATTGGAGGTCAAAGTAAAGGAGCGTACTGAAGAACTAGCACTGCGCAACGAGGAAATCGAGGCCCAAGCAGAAAAGTTACAACACATCAACCTGGAGGTATTTGAGAAAAATCAGGAGCTAGAGCAGCAGAATGAAGAGATTGCGGCACAGCGAGATATGGTAGAGCAAAATAGCAGGCTGATTGAAGAGAAAAATAAGAAGATTACTTCCAGTATCAATTATGCTTTAAGAATACAGAGTGCCATTCTTCCTTCCGAAGAGAAGCGTCAACGACTATTAACCGAGTCTTTTGTATTTTACAAGCCTAAAGATATTGTCAGTGGTGATTTTTACTGGATCGAAGAAGTAGGGGATACCATTATTATTGCAGCGGTAGACTGTACAGGACATGGCGTTCCTGGTGCTATGATGTCCATGTTGGGAGATAGTAGTCTCAAGCAGATTATACAATCACAAGAAGTTACTGAGCCAGGAGCTATCTTGACATTGTTGAATCAACAGGTTATTAACTTCTTGCATAAAGACTCCAGTATGCGAGATGGAATGGATATCGCCATCTGTACATGGAACAAAACTTCCAACACCTTAAAATATGCTGGAGCCAAGAATCCACTGGTATATGTTGAGAACAATAAACTATACAAAATAAAGCCAGATAAGTTCTCTATTGGTAGTGCCCCTATTGACTTCCAATACAGCACTAACACCATTACAACTACTCCGGATTCTACCTTCTATATCTTCTCCGATGGATATGCAGACCAGTTTGGAGGACCTGAAGGACGCAAGCTCATGAGCAGAAACCTTCAAAACATGCTTTATATGATTCATGAAAAACCTATGGATCAGCAAGTAAAAGTCGTAGAAAGTTTCCACAACAAATGGGTGAATAGCAAGGTTCCTCCTTATAGCCAAATTGATGACCTTTTGGTGATTGGCTTCAAGACATGCTAATTTATTCAGGTTGTTTAATTGAGCTTCGCTCGTTCATATTGTTTAGTTGTTGATTCAGCTTTTTCAGAATCAAGCAAGCATATAAAATCCCCCTTGATGTTCCGTTGAACTTCAAGGGGGATTTCTTATTCATGTGACAAAGGTAGAAACTGGTCTTTGCCTCCTCGCAAAGACCAAAGCATAATGGAGTATCTTCGCTCCCATTTTATAAGCGTGAGCGTGGACGCTCAAATAATTTAATAGAAGTATACCTTTCCGTCTTCCTCCTTCGTCTCACATCCCATCACCAAAGAAATGGTCTTGATCACTCTATTGAACGGTTTCTTCTTGAACTTACCTGTGAATTTACGGTCAGCAAATGCTTCATCCACTTCAATTTCTTTGTTGTAAGCTTGTCCTATAATTACAGCTACTTCAGAAAGCGTACTTCCTCTAAACTCTAATGCTCCTTGCATCAACGCCGCAACATCCTCATAGCTATCGACTTTTTGAGTTTTCAACCCTTCCTCCGATAGAATTGCCTTTTCCTTTGCGACAAGAACAACCTCTTCATGACGCTCTGTAGCTTCATACGCCACTTTTCCCGAGACAACGGTCACTTCCGCAACACCAGCACTATCCTTCAATAAGAAAGAGGTACCCAGTACTTCTGTTTCTGTATGTGTAGTTTCAATCACAAAAGGTTTATCAGGGTTTCTATTCACCTCAAAAAAGGCGATCCCCTTAAGAGCTACTCTCCTCTCTGAGGCTCCATCAAAAGAAGCTGGATAAGTCAATGAGCTTCCTTCGTCTAACCATACCTGTGTACCATCTTCCAGTTGTAACGTCGTAATCGCCTTAGCATAAGTTGAAGTACTTTCTTCCAACTGAAGACTTCTGGATATCATTTCCGTGGCTGGCTGCTGGTCCGGCATCAATCGGAAAACGCCCAATACAGATACCATAACCACTGCTGCTGCGACAGCCACTTTCATATACGGAAAACGAACCATACGAGGAGATGCTTCTCCTTCGTCTACAGCCGCCGCTGTCGCATCTTCTGCAGGAGCCGTAATGGCATACCTCTTTTTGACCGCTTCCATTCTACTGAGCACTTCTTCCTCACTCAACTCAATATTGGAGGAGGGCTGTAATGTGCTGGCATCCTTCCACAATTGCTCAAAACCTGAAAGCTCAGCATCTATAGTATCATCCTCTATAGATTCTCCATGTAATTTTCTGGATATTTTTGCTTCCTCTGAATCTAGCGCTTCTATACGCTTTTTAACTTCCTGTAGCTTTTCTTGCAGTTGTTCATCAGTCAAGGACAAGCGCATTTTTTGTCCTATGATACTCGAAGAATGCCAAAGCCCTGACACTTCTTCCAATAGTGCTTTAAAAGAAGCATCTGTCTCCAGCTGCTCTTCCAAAGCCTTTTGGTCTTCGTGGCTAATACTCTTTCCCAAGTATTCCGCCAGTAATGTCCAATTTATTATATTTTTCATTCTAATGGCTTTTGATATCAAAGTGGGTTGTACCACTTTGGTGAATAAGGTTTTTCCTCACTATAATGACAGTTTAACTGCTCCAGCTGTCAAAAAAAATATCAGATAAAAGTGTCGCGGTCAAGGCAGCTCCCCACAAGGCCACAGCCTTAAGGTATTGAGGATCGGCATACCCCTTCAATTTCTCCCTTAACTCCTTGAGGGCCAACCCTATTTGATAGTGTACATTACGAGCACTCACCCCTAGGGTCTCAGCGATCTCTTTGTACGTTAAATCCTCAAACCTACTCAAACGAAAAATTTCCTTGCGCTCTTCTGGTAGGTCATCAATCGCCTCATAAAGTTTTTTCTCCAACTCAGAAAAATGGTAAGCATCTTCGGTTTCATTCTTATGCCATTCCTTGGTTTTTCCTTCGTTGTTATTATAGTCTCGGATGTAAGCCTCTCTCTTTAAATAGTTCAGTGTATGATTTCTGGCCATCATATATAAGTAGCCTTTGACAGAACTTCTGATTTCAAGTGTTTCTCTCTTTTCCCAGAATTTCGCAAAAACTTCATTGGTCAAATCCTCCGCTGCCTCTCGGTCCAGAGAATCCCAATATTTACCAGATACATAATTCAATAAAGCGACATAATGCTTCTTAAAGATAAACTCCCATGCTTTTACATCCCCCCCTCTGACATATTCAATCAGGGCAATATCATCTAACGAGTCGTAACTGTTCTGTGCCAACGTATAAAGCTTTTATAATCCACAAAAATTTATCTAATACAAAAGGAACCTTTATTCCTCCCCTCTTTTTCTCAAGTCAACATGCCGAAACAAACACAAGGTATTTCCTTCTCCATCTTATCTCTAAAACAAGACAATTCAAGCATTTCCTCAGACTATCTCCCACGGTCACTTTACACAAATTCCTGATATATTAATATCTTTACCCTAATTTTAGTAAAATTCGATCAAGATGACAAAAAAAGAAAAAGTAGAAGATATTATACAGACTTTGCAAAGGTTATATCCTGAGCCTCCAGTTCCTCTAAATCATAAGGATCCTTATACCCTATTGATCGCCGTATTACTATCTGCCCAATGTACTGACGAACGTGTAAACAAAATTACACCCTTATTGTTTGCGCAAGCCGACAACCCTTACGACATGGTTAAAATGAGCGTGGAGGAAATCAAGGAAATCATCCGTCCTTGTGGCTTATCCCCTATGAAATCTAAAGGTATTTATGGGTTATCTCAAATTCTGATCGATAAGTATAATGGTGAAGTCCCTGCCGATTTTGAGGCGTTAGAAGCCCTTCCTGCGGTTGGACATAAAACTGCCTCAGTGGTCATGAGTCAGGCTTTTAATATTCCTGCTTTTCCTGTAGACACCCATATTCATCGCTTAATGTATCGCTGGGGATTGACCACAGGAAAAAATGTTGTCCAGACAGAAAAAGATGCCAAAAGACTATTCCCGGAAGAACTATGGAATGACCTGCATCTACAAATCATTTACTTTGGAAGGGAGTATTGTCCAGCACAAAGACACAACCCCAATGATTGCCCTATTTGTCAAAAACATGGCAGAAAAACGTTGTTTAAAGTAAAAGGTAAGAGGTAAGGGCGACCCTTGTGGTCGACCCGACCCATACAAGAATAACGTATATTTACATAAGGCGACCCTTGTGGTCGACCCGACTCATACAAGAATAACGTATGTTTATATAAGGCGACCCTTGTGGTCGACCCGACCCATACGAGACAAAAGAAGGTTAGTATAATTGAGTATGGAAGAGAAAGGTAATTTACAGTTACACGAGTCAATTAAAGTGGAAAACATCCACCCTAGTACCCGATTGGATCAATATTTAGGCAATCGTATGCGAAATAAATCTCGCAATATGATACAGCGTAAAATTAAGGAGCAAAAGGTATGGGTCAATGGAAAGCCTTCACGTAGTAACTATAAGGTAAAACCAGGAGACCTGATTGAGTGGTACGAATCTTACGGAAAAATGAATGATATCACTCCCTTGGCTGTAGAGCTGGATGTTGTTTATGAGACCGACGAACTTATTGTGATCAATAAGAAGGCTGGTATGCCTATGCACCCAGGATTAGGGAACTATGACAACACCTTGGTCAATGCCCTAAAATACTATTATGAGCAAAAAGGGGAGCATGATAACCTTGTAAAAGACTGTCTGGTGCATCGGATTGATAAAAATACCTCTGGGATTGTTGTAGTCCCAAAAACCAAGGAAGCCTTCCATGCCTTGGAAATTCAGTTTCAGCAAAAAACAACCGAAAGAGTTTATCTGGCTATTGTATGGGGAATTCCAATACAGCATGTCGCTACCTTAAGGCATTTTATGGGAAGAAACCCACTGAACCAACGCTCTATAGAAATCTCTGAGGACAGACGGTTTGGTAAGCTTGGAGTGACCCATTATGAATTGGTAGAACACCATAAAAAATACAGTCTCGTTCGATGTGTGCTCGAAACTGGCAGAACACATCAAATAAGACTGCATATGAAACATATCGGCCATCCCTTAGTGGGAGACTCACGATACTTTATAAAAAGACCTGATTTTGACAATAGCATCTTGGAAAGACACGCCTTGCACGCCCACATGTTAGGATTCGAGGAACCCTCTACTGGCCTATGGAAAGTCTTCTCCACTCCCATACCAGAAGATATGCAAGGCTTACTCAATCTTTCGGAGTAAGGTATTTCTGTAACTCAATACGTTCACGGAAATAACTTCTTTGCATTTCCATATCAAACCCTTCATCACAATGTTGCTCCCGGAGAAACGCCAAAAACAAAAGGCGAACACCGTCAGAAGGGAGCAACAATGTCTCTTCCATCTCTGAGAAATTCACAAAATACGTATTATTTGGGCGACCATTCTCCTTTACACAAACAAAGCGACCTCGCTTATTTTGGATAAAAGGATATTTCACTACAAAATACAAATCATAGACTTCCTCAAAACTCCTGAAAAACACTTTATCGTGCCAGGCTACAAAATCTTTAATGTAATCTATCATTGGTGAAGACATTTATATCAATTTTAAATGTGGGCTTTGATCTATAATGGTTTATGCCACAAGAACATCCCCCTAAAAAAAATCGTTCTGCCTTCACTTTTCACCTACTGACTACTACTTCCTTCTATTTACATGTATTTACACAACACTCTGTATTATCCTATCCTTATATCAGAATGAACACAACCTTTGTACAGAAGGGTGCAAGTTTTTGGTGACTTTTGATGATAAAAAAAATTCCAACAAAATTGTTAATGGGTTTTAAACATGCAAAAAATGATTCATTCCATATTAACAAATGGCTTAGCTCTCTGAGAATTCATCACTTTACAACTATCTCACAAGCCCTTTATGAGCTTCTTCATTTTTTCCTTGATGAAAAAACGAAGCAAAAAAATCAAGGCTTTGAAGAATTTGCCTAATTTCTAATCGCAAAAGCTAAAAATTCCAAACTCGCTACGCTCAAACAATGGAATTTTCTTAACGCTTTTACGATTAAAAATTTTAACGGCAATTCTTCAAGGCCGTTTTTAAATATATAAAGGCCCTTTTTAAAGAAAAAAATATGAGTCACCCCTTAAATATTAATATGGAATGACTCATGCTTCTACTTTTTTATTGGTGGTTGGTGATTATTAAATTGACATTACAACTATAATTACTCTAATCACTAACCACCAATCACCAGCCACTATATCCCCTTAAACAACAATATTGATGATTCTTCCTGGCACGACAATGATCTTCTTAGGCGTCTTGCCTTCTGTCCATTTCTGTACCACTTCATCCTTCAATACGTCTACCTCGATATCTCCCTTAGGCATATCCAATGGGTAGCTGATCTTGGTTCTCATCTTACCGTTAATAGAAACTGGATATTCGTGTGATGACTCTACCAAGTATTTCTCCTCATGCGTAGGGTATGTTGCATTCACAATGCTATCTTCCTTACCCAATGCCACATGCCACAGCTCTTCTGTAATGTGAGGAGCATATGGAGAGATGATTACCAACAAGTCTTCCAGAATCGCCCTCTTAGAACACTTCAAGGCAGCCAACTCATTCACACAAACCATAAATGCCGGAACAGAAGTGTTGAATGAAAGATTCTCCACATCTTCTCCTGCCTTCTTGATGGTCTTGTGCAATGATTTCAACTCCTTATCATTTGGCTCTTTATCATTCACCAACACCTTTCCATTATCATCGATGAATAGCTTCCATAACTTACGAAGGAACTTTGCTACCCCGTCAATACCTTGGATATTCCATGGCTTAGATTGCTCCAATGGTCCCAAGAACATTTCGTAAAGGCGAAGCGTGTCTGCTCCGTACTTCTCTACTACCTCATCTGGGTTCACCACATTGTACTTGGACTTAGACATCTTCTCAACCACGTAGCCACACTTGTATGCGCCATCCTCAAGGATAAACTCTGCATCTGCGTAATCTGCTCTCCAGGCTTTCAATCCTTCAATATCCAATTCGTCATTGGCGTTCACCAACTTGATATCGATATGTTTGGTTTGCACTTCATACTGGTCTTTCAAGCCGTGAGAAACGTACTGGTTCGTATCTTTCACCTTATAAATAAGGCTTGAACGTCCCTGAATCATCCCTTGGTTTACTAATTTCTTGAAAGGCTCCTCATGACCAATGAATCCCATATCATAAAGGAACATGTTCCAGAAACGAGAGTACAACAAGTGTCCTGTTGCGTGCTCTGTCCCACCAAGGTAGAAATCTACCTGATTCCAGTATGCTACCGCCTCTTTTCCTACAAACGCTTCCTCGTTCTTAGGATCCATGTATCTCAGGAAGTACCAGCTTGACCCTGCCCATCCTGGCATAGTAGTCAACTCATAAGCATACTTGCCGTCATATTTCCAGTCTGTGGCTCTTCCCAATGGAGGATCTCCGTCTGCCGTAGGCAAGTACTCATCCACTGCAGGAAGTTCCAGTGGCATCTGTTCTGCCTCTACTAAGTGAGGGATCCCTTCTTCCGAGTAATATACCGGTACTGGCTCACCCCAATATCTCTGGCGGCTAAATACCGCATCTCTGATTCTATAGTTTACTTTCGCTTCTCCAACGCCTAGTTCAACCGCTTTGTCGATCGCTACTTTGATCGCTTCATCAGAAGTCAACCCATCAAGGAATCCTGAATTGATCATTTTTCCTTTCTTCACTTCTGTTGGATCTTCCATCTCCTCCGTTCCTTCGATCACACGAACGATTGGTAAGTCAAAGTGATTCGCAAAACGGAAGTCACGATCATCTGAAGATGGTACGGCCATCACAACCCCTGTACCATAGCCTGCCAATACATAATCGGCTACCCACAATGGTACTTCTTCACCTGTCAAAGGATTCACCACGTACGCTCCTGTGAATACCCCTGAAACGTGCTTCACATCTGCTTGTCTTTCACGCTCAGAACGGTTCTTCGCTACTTCAATATACTCGTCTACTGCCGCTTTTTGCTCTTCAGTCACCAACTCGCTGATCAACTCGTGCTCTGGAGCCAATACAACATAAGTCACCCCAAAGATGGTATCAGGGCGAGTAGTGAAAGCAGTTAGCTTGATATCCGATCCTTTTACCTGGAAATCCAACTCACATCCTCTGGACTTACCAATCCAGTTACGTTGCATTTCTTTTACGGCATCAGACCAATCCAAGCCTTCCAGGTTACGGATCAGACGATCAGCATAAGCGGTGATACGCATCATCCACTGCTTCATCTTACGACGCTCTACCGGATGTCCCCCTCTTTCAGAAAGACCATCTTTCACCTCGTCATTTGCCAATACCGTACCCAATGCCGGACACCAGTTGACCACTGCTTCATCCAGGTATGTCAAACGGTAATCCAATAGGATTTCCTCCTGACGCTCCTTATTGAACCCTTTCCATTCTTCAGCAGTAAATGCTACTGTTTCTGCTGCACATACGGCATTTACTCCTGCCGATCCTTTTGTTTCAAAGATCTCAATCAACTCCGCAATAGGGCGTGCTTTATCAGCATCTACATCATACCACGCCTGGAACAATTGCTGGAAAATCCACTGTGTCCACTTGTAGAAAGAAGGGTCAGAAGTTCTTACCTCACGATCCCAGTCATAAGAGAAACCAATCTTGTTTAACTGGCCCTTGAAAGTCCCAATATTGGCCTCTGTCGTTACTGCTGGGTGTTGCCCTGTTTCAATGGCATATTGCTCCGCAGGCAAACCAAAAGAGTCGAATCCCATAGGGTGCAATACATTAAACCCTTTCAATCGCTTGTAACGGCTTACGATATCCGATGCGATATAGCCTAGTGGGTGACCTACGTGCAGTCCTGCTCCCGATGGATAAGGGAACATGTCCAGTACATAGTATTTAGGCTTATTCGGGTCTACCGTGACCTTATAAAGGTTATTCTCGTTCCAATACTGTTGCCATTTCGGCTCAAACTCTTTGTGGTTATACTCTGACATAAGTTTAAAGCACCTCTATTTTTAGATAATATTTTTTCGATAACAAAAGCCTTATCATGTATATATATGATAAGGCACACAAATGTAATATATTTTAGATAAGATAGGAAGAAAGGGGAAAGGTAAGAGGCAAAAAGTAAAAGGTAAGAAATCCGTTGAACCGTTGAACCGTTGAATTGAGCGAAGCTCAATTCAACGGTTCAACGGTTCAACAAATTAATTATTGGAGATCACTTGTCCGGAACCTGTGATACGGCTACTCACCTCAGGAGCACCGAAATAATATATATTACCAGAGCCAGAGATTTCTGCATCTAACGTTCCTTCCTCAATGGTTACATACACATCTCCGGAGCCAGACACATTTACATCTCCTCTCTTCCCTTTCAGGGTCTCACTCATGATACTTCCGGAACCAGAAACATCATACGAAATAGTATCTGCCACTCCTGAAAGATAGATATCTCCAGAGCCTGGTACTTCTACCGTAATAGATTCTGAGTATAACTCTCCCTCAAAGCTTCCTGAACCTTCTAGTTCTAAACTAAAGTTATTGGACTGAAACGGTGTCATCAACTTCACCTCTCCACTTGCATCGATCTCTACTTCGTTAAGGTTCTGAACCTTGATATGGATTTCCAGTGGTTTATAGTTTCCTACTGTATTATTGAAGTCAATCTCCCATCTTCCATACTCCACATCAGTTTCCAAAACATCTAATATATTAGGCTGCCCATATACCTCTATGGATTGATTTCCTTGTGTTTGGGTAATGTAGATATTTGCTGCTACATCCATTTCTATGGCAGTCACAGGAGTTTCCAATTCCAATACGCGGCTTTCCACAGCTCCTACTCCTTGTATTCCAATCAAATCAATATCCTCACTACAACTGTACATTCCCATACTGCCACAAAGTGCTGCCAACATTAATTTTTTCATCTCTGTTTTTCTCAAAAAGTTCATCAATCAATTTTTCATCGCTTATTAGGAAGATGCACTTCACGACCTATTCGCATCATAACAGTGTACCTTCCGAATAAATCAATAATTAATCAAAAAAAATGCCAAGAGTTAAGGGACTTCAAAATCCTTCAACGCTTGGCATTTTATAAGAAATTCTCATTTTCATGAGATGAAAAGTCATTAACCCAATACCTAAATTTAAAAGTACTTCGGGTTTTCTCTAGTATAGATAATCCAAAGCCGTTTTATCATCCGCCGTAAACGGACGATCTGTACCATCTGAACAAGCCAACATCCATGATGCGACTGATGGCGTCGTTGGTGTGCCTGGGATGTGGTTAGCACCTACATCAGAAGCACCCTCATCGTCTGTTGCGCCTCCACAGCTATAACTACGATCCATATAGTCTGTATGACGGAACCCAATACAGTGGCCCATTTCATGTGCAATAGTCGTCACTAAAGCACCACCTGTTACCCCATCATAATAAGAACGAGTCATTTGGATTTCATTATGAGGATCTCCTGTAGCCGTCGGGAAACCTGCAGACCCCAGAATACCAAAGAATCCATAGTACCAAGGAGAAGCTACAATCGTAATATCTGCCGCTGACGCAGAAGTTACTCTCTGGAATGTCAAGGTTAGATTTTCTGCATTATAGCGGGCAATCGCCTGGTCTGTTGCATCAACATAATTCTGAGGAAGAGATACGTACACCGAAATCACTCTTGGTGCACTAACAAGGTTGGTGGTCGAATAATGCTCTTCTTTTGGTAAGATGCCTTCCTCCAGCATCTCATTGATCTGGCTTACCGTAAGGCGTATATCTTGCTCTACCACAACTGTTTCACCAAACTGTACAGGGTAGAAATTGTCGGTATTGAAGCCAAGTTCATTCAGTTTTTCGATCATCTCTGCAGTGATCTCATTTTCTGGTTGGGTAGTTTGTTCTTCTGTACAAGCACTAAATGCCAATAAAGACAATAGCACTATTAGTCTAATTGAGTTTTTCATTCTTAGTAATACTGTTTCTGTAAATAATAATTGAATTGGTGCATTGGGTTATTTGACTAAAACAATATAAACGTATTACCTTATAACACAAAACATTATTTTAATATTCATAAAAAAAACACCTTTTAAATTTATAAAAGGTGTTTCTTATCTATAAAAATGTTGTTTTATCTATAGCTCTTTCTTCTACTAGAATGCCTCTCCAAACGTCATGTACAAACCGCTAGTTCCATTTCCTACAGCATAGTCCAGTCTCAAGTGTGCTCTGTCTTTTTTATTCATATTCAAACGAAGGCCAGCACCTACTGTTCCTTTGATATTTTCCATCATATTTTCCACAGAGTTTCCAACATTACCTACCGTAGCAAATGCTGTCGCTCCAAATCTCCAGAACAAATCCTGACGGTACTCTACTTGTGCTGTTACGTAGTGATCATCTCTGTAACGTCCAAAGTAATACCCTCTCATTTGTCCATCACCTCCTAACATTGCCAATTCTCTAAATGGCGCATCACCAAATGTAAACTGTCCCATCGCTTGCATCGCCAATACACTTCCTCCATTCTGAGCAGAAGAGAAGTCAAAGTATTTACGAGCATCCAACTTTAGAGACGAAAAACCATAGTCACTCAAAGTTGCTTTCCCATGGTGTAAAGTAGAAACTTCCAGGTAATGTCCTCTTACCGGTGTCATCACCGAGTTACGAAGATCCCATTTGTAGATCAAACCAATACCAGCAGCAGTTCCTCCTTCTTCGCCAGGAATCACCTCTCCCAATTGCTCATCATTACATTCAAGACAGTCCTCAAACATAACATTCATATAACGGTTATATTTCACCTGTACTCCGGCAAACATACCCGGCTTCACTTGCTTTGCCCAGTCTCCTGTGAACATGGCAGCTGTCCAGTCTACCCTTCTTTCCTGTGCATCGGATGTATTATTTCCTATACCGAAATATTTCTCAGGGAATTTACGCAAGGTAAATCGACCTGTCGTGATCCACTTTTCTCCCGGAGCAATATACGTATGCTTCAAGTTAATCTTCCACTGATTATTCAGTGTATAAGCAGGATTAAACTCAATATTAGACGGACGTGTGTCTGCGCCTGCACCTTTAGGCTTGAACTGTCTCAGGATTAACACCCCTCCCTCTACACTGGTTTCAGGAGCATAGATAGCGTAAGGCAAAAAAGTATATTTCGTTTTATACGTATCGTTTGCCGTAGCCGTAGAATCTGGTGTTGCTTCCTGGGCAAAAGACATGCCCGCAACCAACATCCCCACGACAAGTAGTAAAGTCTTTTTCATCTTGTTTAGTTAATTCAGTTATTGTTTAACAGGTGGTAATCGTATAGGTGTGTCTCACTCCCCTGTTACAGATAGCCTCGATATTGCTGCCTTTTTAGGCGATTGATCGAGCATTTGCGTATCCTTTCTAGAACATTGGAACATGCACAACCCTAAAAATAATGCTATAGCAAATGGCAACCCTTTTTTAGCTGTCATCATTCATATCATTTTGTAAAAAAAATGTTTGCTGTCACAATTAAAGCCCGATATTACAGACTTATAGAAAGACAATTATAACATATTTTTTTAAAAATTGTGATTTACTGTTATAAATTGTTACAAGCAAAAAGGCTTACACCCTACCCTTTTTAATTTTCAATGATTAATTTTCAATTTTCACTGATGACCAATTATTGGCTGTTAAGAAGCTAACATTAAAGTTTATCACGCTTAATTGTCTATGAGTAAAAAAGCCCACCGAACTGCTTGTAGAGTGTATTGAGTTTCGATGATCAATTTTCAGTTTTTAATTAAAATGAATCACTCCTAAAGGCCGCTGAACTAGTTCTAGATCGTATTAATTATTGAAAATTAATCATTGATCATTGAAAATTAGAAAAGCTATAGCGTACCACTAACCTATTTCAAAAGCTCAGAGTTTTCTGCTTATACTAAAACTACAGGGTTTCTAAAAAACTTTTTAAGGCTTGCTGCTCTTCATCGGACAATGGGATACCATTGTTTAAGAGAGGAGATAGCGTCTTTGATTTTTTTATAGCATACCGATAATGCTCCAGTACCTCATTGAGTGTTTTAAATCGGCCATCGTGCATATAGGGAGCAGTTTTACTGACTCCTATCAGGGAAGGAGTTTTGAATTTCCCCATATCCAAAGAATCTAATGTAATCCGATAACGTCCCTGATACACTCCTTCTTTATCTGATGAAAACTGGGAGTCTAAACCATTATTATGGTAAGCATAATCTGTGAAATCAGGAGTCGTATGACAAGAAGTGCAATATCTTTCAAAAAGCTTTTTCCCTTTGGTTTCTACTTCAGAAAACACAAGGGTACCCTGCAGAACACTATCATAGCGACTCTTGGGAGGTAAAATTATTCGTTGATATTGTGCCAATGCCCTTACAAGAGCTGCCGACGTAATGGTATCACTGCCAAAGGCTTCCTTAAACAGTACCGGATAATCGCCTTTATTTTTTAAGCGTGACAACAAAAGGTTCAAATCCTGATTCCCCATCTCATCTACATGTCGTAAAGGACCAAAAGCCGCCGATTCCAAGTTTCTTGCCCCACCATCCCAAAACAAGGCTTGCTGCTTTTTTGCATTCCACAAGGAAGGAGTATGCCTTAATAAAGACTTTCCCGTTACCCCTTTGGAAAAAGCCACAGTATCGGCAAACCCATGTTGGGGCTGGTGACAACTCGCACAAGATACCTTCCCATTAACAGACAAGGCTGGGTCAAAGAACAAACGCGCCCCCAATTGCTCCCCTGCTAACGTGCTAGGATTATGCTCCTTTCTCTCTTGATTATTGGAAAAGTTGCCATTTGTACAGGCGATACATATCACAGCGAAGATCGCATAAAGAATGAAACGCATGAGTTTTTAATTTTCAATAGAATTTATCACAGTGAATTATTTACAAGAAGGAAAAGCACTGAACTGATTCAGAGTGTAGAAGTGTAGAGGTGTAAAAGTGTAAAGCCTGAAACTTTACACTTCTACGCTTCTACACCTCTACACCTACGGCCCACAAGGAATGTATTTTCTACTCCTAAGAAGTAAACCGTGATAATTAATCATTAACCACTGAAAACATCAAGGCATAATTATTCGCCACGTTCTGGCTATAAGGACCAAACATGGTATCCTCAGGAGAATTCCGTTCAAAGTCTATAAAGAAGGTCTGTCGTTCTGCTTCCGTTACCCCCACCTCTGCTTTATCACCAAAGATTTTATCAACATGCACCTTGACCTTCAATTGGTAAGTATCTGCCTCTTCCAACGTAATAGGTAAAGTGACGACTCTGTAGTTATCATTTCCTCCAATATGGTAGTTCATTCCCTCCTCTTGTGTGCCTTCCTTTAGATATCTTCCTTCTAACAGAAGAAATTTATAACCAGTATTCCAGTCCCAGGCCATCCCATTGTTAGGGTCCAGATCACCTACATTATCAGTCGATAAGTTGCGTTCAGGGTCAATCCCTACGGCAAAAGTCAATTGGGTATAACGCTCTTTAGGAACCGCTTCTATCACAATAGAATCCTCAGCACTTAAATCATAAGCTAGAAGGTGATAACTCTCTTTTTCTGTGAACATCTCTTCCCCCTCCAACCTTAAGTTAGAGAGATAAAAGCGAAAATCGCTGATCGTGATGGATTGCCCCAATGCGTTGGTATAAGTTTGTGCTTCCAGCACCAAAGGTTCATTATCATACAGAAACTCAAAATTGAGCGTCATAGGAACCGTTTCCTTTACTTCCTGGTCACAAGAGAAGCCAACAAAAGGAAGTAATAACAATAGCCAATATTTTTTCATGGGGTATGGGGGTTAGTAAATGAAGGATTCGTTAAGAATGTGGTATCCGTTAACATATGAAGGAATGCCAGAATCGCTTGTTTTTCGTCTTCTCTAAGATACAACTGAATCGTGGTATCCTCCGAGAAAATAGGCTGATTGCTCGCCTCTAATATCAGGGGATCTAACGTTTGACTGTACTGTATATGTTCATTGTAATGGTCCAATACTTCTTCCAACGTTTGAAAACGACCATCATGCATATAAGGAGCAGTTACTGCAATGTTTCGTAAGGAAGGCACCTTGAACTTGCCTCGGTCAAAATCATTGCCGGTCACTTCCATCAAACCGTCATCCGTACGGTTGGCATCGGTATCCAGACCATTATTCCGAAAAGCTTTCCATCCTATCGGATCCCCATTTTTCAAAGTTCCCAAATGACAGTCCCCACAATTCCCACCTCTCACCACACCCGGTATAGGATGTGTCTCAAATAACGCTATACCTTTCAGCTCCAAGTCAGTGGGTTCGTACTCCCCTCTCAGGTAGCGATCGTAAGGAGAATTATCTGATATTAAGGTACGTTGAAATTGCGCCAAAGCGAAGGCAATACGCTCTGAGGTCACTCCTGCCGTTCCAAAGGCTTTTTCAAATTGCTTGGTATACTTCTCTTCACCCTGTAAAAAAGCCACTGCTCCCTCCAACGTATGGTCCATCTCCAAAGGGTCTTGAATAGGTAAAAGCGCCTGCGCTTCCAGCGTCTCAGCTCTTCCATCCCAAAAGAACCGTCGCTCCCACATCAAATTGGAAAGGGCCATCGCATGGCGTCTTCCTGTCAATCCCCGTACTCCTATACTGAGCGGACGAGGATCTGAGAAACCAAACTCCTGCTGATGGCAACTCGCGCAGGATTGTGATCCATCTCTTGATAATCCCTTCTCATAAAAAAGCATTCTTCCCAACTTCACTCCCTCTGTCGTCAAAGAATTATTTTCTGGCAATATATATTGCTGACTGAAGTGAGGGGGAATACTTAACTCATAGGGGCTATTGACAGGTGAAGGCTCATCTGGGTCACAACTCCATAGGAGGATTATAGAAAAGAATAGGCTAAAAGGGGCGAAGTGTTTCATTGGCTAGTTTATCATAGTTGAGCATCACGTCATCCATTTATTGGGAAGCTAAGAGATACCTTTAGTTCTTCGACAATTCTCTCAAATAATTAAACAACTCAATATCAAGACAGTAAATAAAAAACCATTATCATAAAGACAATAGAAAATTACTTTTGGTCAAAATATACGAAATAATATAGAGGTTAATCGTTATTCATTCCCATATACTTTTGATAAAATATTCGTAGCTATTTAACTACTTGTAAGAAGGTCTGTTTATAAAAAAATTAAAGAATAAGTCAGGTATGCTCACTGCTCACTGCTCACTGCTCACTGCTCACTGCTCACTGCTCACTAAAAAAGAGAGGCCATTTATCAAACGACCTCTCTCCATATACTATAAAACTCTCATTAATTTTCTTTAGTGTCTAATAAACAACCTCAAAGCCCTGATCCCCTCATTGGTCTCTACCTGCATAATGTAGAGTCCATCTTTCAATAAGGATGCATCAACGGTTGCCTTTCCTTTGGTTTGAGGAGTATAACGTTTGATCTCCGCTCCACTCAAGCTAATAATGCTAATACGCTCAATTTGTACGTGATTATCCGTCAATACATTCACTTGGGTAGAAGCTGGGTTAGGTGCCAGACGCAACGGCACAGTCTTAAACTCAGGAGCTACCGAAGAAATCGTATTTGGCTTAAATGGACCATAATCCGATGTTTTACTACTACCATCTTTGGACTTCAACAAGAAGCTGATTCCATAAGTATCAATCACCTCTTTGGTCGTCGCATAGTACTCCGTTGGCACCATCGTAATAGAGTATGTTCCGTCATTATTGTTGGTCCATTTAGCAGCATCCGATGAAGCCGCCCACTCCCCGTTATTCTGATCTCCAGGCTGTTCCTCTGATCCGTCATCAACCCATGACCATAGGTATAGATCACTTACTCCCTCTACCGGAGTTCCTGTCGCATCAAAGGTAATCGTCAACGTCTTGTCTGCAGCCCAGTTTTCTGGATTGAATGTCAGTTCTTCTGGTAACGTAATGTCTATTTCTCCTAGTAGCTGATAAGACAATGTTAATGTCAAGAAGTCTGCGGTTAACTTATAACGTCCACTAGATAGTCCTGCAGGCAAGCTAATTTCTCCCCCGAAGCCATCCGCTTCAATAATATTAGTCCCATCTTCCGAACCATATTCGTTCCCTACATCCCATGACAATGCATCAATCAACTTGAAGTCGTCGGTGGTAGTGATACTTACTTCTACTTCATAAATACCTGGAGATACATTGGTCATTGGAAGTGCCTGAGCCAAATCCCAATCCACCATAGAACCTACCAAGTATAGCTCCTCTGGGAAGCTCTCTACTGCAAAGAAGAATGGCTTACCTTGATCATTCACTGTCACACTACCGTCAGCATTACGGAACGTTACGCCCATACGGAATGGGAATACGTTGGCATCCAGTGCGAAATACTCAGAAGGCGTTAAGGACAATTCCCAAAGCCCATCCGCATTCTTGGTCATTTTCCCTTTAGTATTATCATCCACGATGCTTACCAAGGTCTCGCTATCTGGAGCCTCAGTGACTACACCTGCAACCATATATATCTCTGAAGCGTCTGCCAACGTAGCATCTCCAAAGTTCGCGTCAAATACCACTTTGATTGGTGTCTCTTTCTTAAAGCGAGCAGGCTCTACAGCAACTGCTGCTCCCTGCTGAGCTGTAAGCCCTGCCTGAGGGAATGCCACCTGCTGGTTTACCAATACCACAAACTCTCCAGGACCCAATATCAAAGACCCCTTAGCTTCCACCTCATTTCCTCCATCAAAGAAATTATACCAAACGGCAGACTTGCCACTATAGTCATAAGCAACACTCATAGGAGAAAGGCCAAAGTTACCAATGGTTCTCATGCCGAAATCTCCATTATCCAGGGCATAGGTTTTAATAGACTTTCCTGCTCCCATATCGAGGGTTACATCCTCAGGGGCCAAGTCTGATAATCCTTTCTCAGCTCTAAGACCAATCAATGCCTGGTATACTTGATATAATTTTAAGCGATCGGCATCGTCCTTATACTCCCAAAGCACAGGCTTACGTCCTGTTCTGTTTCCTTCATCAACCGTTCCTCCCAATGCTACCTGATTAATGGATACGTCATACCCCAGCTCACCAAACTGCCAGATCATCTTCGGTCCAGGAATCGGGAAGAAGAAAGCGGCATTCAATTTCATGCGTTCCAGCGCTGTTACTTTCTCTTGCACATCATACGTTCCCTGCTGCAATCCATAGTTCAAGGCATCATACATCATACGCTCCTCATCATGGCTCTCCATATAAGACATTAAGCCTTTTTCGTTCATGCCACGATTCGCATAATACTGCCAATCCAAGCTTGCAGATCCTCCTTTTCCGGTATCACGGAAATCATGATTGATATTTCCCCATACCATCATGCCATGGTCTGTCAGTTCCTCTTCTTCCTCCAATGGTGCAAAGTGCTCTAGAATGACATAAGACTCCTGGTCAACTTTCCATAGTTCATCAGCCATACGCTTCAACAGCTCAATACGCTTGGCATCATAAGCCCCTCCATCCCCAGGCGTATTGGTAAAACCTTTGGTGAAGTCAAAACGGTATCCGTCGATATGGTATTCCTTTACCCAGTGCGCATTCACAGAGTCTAACAAAGCTTGTGTATACACACTCTCATGGTCAAAGTCTACTCCCCAAGAGAATACGGTATTTGGAGAAGTTGTATTATACCATGGGTTGTCTGCCGTAGGATCTCCAAAGTCTCCATCATTATACATCCTGTTGAAAGGTGAAGAATGGTAAGAATGATTCAGTACCATATCTATCACGACAGCAATTCCTCGGCTATGGCACTCATCGATAAAGGCTTTCAGGTCATTCTTTGTACCATAATACTTATCTGGAGCAAAGTAGAAGTTCGGGTTATATCCCCAGCTATCGTTTCCTTCAAACTCATTGATAGGCATCAGGTGAATAGCGTTGGCTCCTAGCTCATCAATATGATCCAGCCTAGCCATTGCCGCCTTATAAGTATCCTCATCCGTAAAATCACGGATATGCATTTCATAAACTACCAGCTCCTCTTTCGCTGGACGCACAAAGTCAGTGACCTGCCAAGTGTATGCTTCCTGATTAGTTTGTAGAACTGATGCTCTATAAGTTGTTTTTCCTTCCGGATAAGCAATAAGGTTCGGATATCGAATGATACCACTATTGATATACTTATCATCAAATGGGTCCGATACTTTCTCAGTATAAGGATCGGCAATACGGATATTACCATCTATAAGGTATTGGTAAATGTATTCTTTCCCAGACTCTAGTCCTGTGATCTCCAACCAAAAGTAGTTAGCATCCGCTTCCTCTGATTTCTTCATCACATACTCCTCTGATGCTTCCCAGTCATTAAAGTCGCCAATCAAGTAAACGAACTCTTTTTTCTTGACAGGATCTTGTAAGACTAATGTAGCTTTGGTTGGATCTTGTGCATCGTAGTTTACTCCTAGGTGCAACCCTGCAGGTCGTGCAGCAACCTCTACCGTAGGCTTTACTGTATATACCTTTTGATCTACAACACTCTGCTCTCCTGCAACAGCCTTTACTTCTACCTTTACCGTACCCGAAGAAGTTACTGTATGGGTATAGCTAATCGTTGTAGTAGCTTGGCTCTGCTTGACTTCTGCATCATTGACCCACAAGGACAGGTCCGCTTCAAGAGAAGACGTTGCTTCGATTGTGATTTGCTCTCCTTCTTCCAGAATACTTCCCTCTACAGGAGCGGTAATACTCACAGAAAGCTGTCCTTCCTGTACCACTTCTAAAATAAAGTCACTGGTTTGTCCATTGGACCAATCCTTTCCTTTCATTAGGATTCCCATTTTATCCAGCTTACCGTCCGGGATAGTCATAAACTCAGCAGGAGTAAATGTAATTGTCCAAGTATTGTTATCTCCTTTGGTCAACTTGGCGCCATCAGCATTGGCATCGGCGGGATTCACATTCGTTGGAACTGTGGCTTCTGGAGTCGCAGGAGCTTCCTTCCATACCCATACCCATGCTTCCGAAAGCCCTTCCAGTGTTGAATTACCGGAAACATCAAATGTAAACGTTACTTCGTCATTTGGACCAAAAGTTGCTGGATCTGTTGTTAGTGTTTGTGCCTGCACTCCGGGCAGCACAAAGGCGAGTAATGGAATCAATAAGAATAAATAGTAGATTTTACGGTGCATATATCTCATCTTTTTAAATCGTGTAAAACTAGATTAAAATCTGCCTTTAGTAAGTTTACTTACGGTATAAATAGCAGATAGATTATGACTTTTTCAATAATAATTGTCAGGGATACAATTAATAGATCCCAAGAGTTTTTCTACTTTTTTTTATTTTTCTTCCCTCTTCCTTCCTTTCAACCGATTGCATAAGTCCTTCTATTTCATCACTGAATAATGAAAATTCTTTAAATAGTACAATAAAAAAATCCTTAAGGACAAAGATTCCTTACTTCTTGATTATGTGAGAATTTACCACGGAAAAGTTCAATTATCCCTGATGAATAATATCACTTTTTATAGACAATCTTTATTGTACTTTTTAGTGTTACTACATAAAACTAACCGGAAAACGCTATGAATAAATTATTCTCATTATTGCTCGCGGTGGGGATGTTCTTTATCATCTCTCCACCAGAGGCTTGGGCACAGCAGACTCGAGCCGATGTATTCCAACAAGTAAAATCACTGGAAGCAGAGGCCAAGGCCCAGAAAGGGGATGTCGTATCTCCTAAGACTTTTGAAGATGGAGTAAAACACTTGGAAAAAGCGGAAAAAGTTTACGACAAAGGAGGAGAAATCTCCAAGATCAAAAGTGAGTTGGCTAAAGCTGAAGAAGCCTTCAATGAATGTATTGAGACCTCCAGAGTTGCAGACGTAATGTTTGAAGAGGCCTTGGAAGCCCGTACAGATGCCAGCAGTGCAGGTGCAGCAACTGCCGCAGAAGACCTCTGGCAAGATGCCGAAGACGACATGCAAGATGCCGGTAAAAGGCTAGAAAAAGGTAAGTCTGAAAAAGCGAAAAGACAAGCCGAAAAAGCTACTGAACAGTACCGTGAAGCCGAGCTGGAAGCCATCTGTAACAACACCTACGGCGACATACAACAAACCTTGGAAGAAGGTGATGACATGAAAGCCGATAAAAAAGCGGAGAAAACCTATGAAGATGCAGAGAACAAAGTAGAAGAAGGATTAGAGTCGCTCAGTAATGAGCGTTACGATAATCAAAAAGCACAACAACTCGCAGAAGATGCCGCCTATCAAGCGAACCATGCCATCGCTTTGACCAACAGTATTAATCAAATTGAGGAAGAAAAGATGTCTTATGAAGACATATTGCTCAAGGAAGAGGAAGATTTACAATCTATCGCTGATGTTCTAGGCACAGAACTAAAATTTGATAATGGTCGAGAAGCTGCCTTACAGCAGCTAAAAGATGAGATCACGCTGGTACAAGGTGAGGTCACTTCCTTAAGAGGAGAAATAGAATCTATGAATGCTGCTTCCGCAGATAGTGAAGCCGCCATGAGAGCTCGTATCGAAGAGACCAAAGCTAAACTTAATCAAATCTTCAATATGTTTGATGAAGATAAGGTAGAGGTATTCGAGCAAAAAGGAAAGTTCATTCTCCGTATGAAAGGGTTCAACTTTGATGTAGGTAGTGCCGAAATCGGTACTGACAATTACGAGTTACTGACACAAGTACAGGAAGCCGTTAATATCTTCCCAAATGAAAAGATTATTGTAGAGGGACATACTGATGCAACAGGTGGGGAGGAACTCAATCAGGAGCTTTCTGAAAAACGTGCAGAGGCTGTAAAACAATACTTACAAGCCAATATGACCAATGGCGGTATGAATATAGAGGCTAAAGGATACGGAGAAAGTAAGCCAATATCTAGTAATGAAACAGAAGAAGGTCGTCAAGACAATCGTCGCATTGACATTGTGATCGACACCGCTTTAGGTGAATAAAGACACTGTTTAATCTTGTGTTTTTGTGTGTGAAAAGTGAAAGTGGGAGTACCATTGTACTTCCACTTTCTTTTGTTCATGATGTTTAATTGAGCTTCGCTCGTTCATGATGTTTAGTTGTTTGATTTTGGTACTTGAAATCTTTACACCTTGAAGCAATTCACTCATTTTCCCTGCTGATAAACAATTGACCATAATAAAATCTAATACTCAACTAAACACTATGAACGAGCGAAGCTCAATTAAACATTATGAACATAAGTCGTATTAGGTAAACGCTTATCCATGATGGCAAACCACAAAGGAGGAAACAAGGCAATCAAGATAGCCGTAGGATATCCAAAAGGAAGCAAAGGAGCTTCTTCGTGATGGTCCAAAACCTGATATTTCTTACTAGCCAAGTAATGATGATCTGAATGTCGGGTAAGCTCATAGAGTAAGATACGTCCTACTTCATAGTTAGCATTCCAAGAGTGATGTGGCATCACCCGTTCATACCTTCCTTGTTTATTTAGCGTTCTCATTAGTCCATAATGCTCTATATAATTGATGGTTTCCAATAGTAGAAATCCAATAATACTTCCACAAAGCAACCATAGTAAAGGCATAAGGCCGTAATAATATCCAACCCCTCCAAAGAGCGCTAACTGTGACAACTGCCCCCACAATAAACGATTGTGAAAACTCCAAAAAGACCGTTGGTGTGTTGATAATAAGTTCAATTGAATTCTCCAAGCCGACAGGTAAGAAAGCACTACCGACCTTACCCAAAACCCATATACCCATTCTCCTTTGCGGGAAGTTGCCGGATCCAGTGGAGTAGCTACATTTTTATGGTGTCCACGATTGTGTTCTAATGTAAAATGGCTGTAAAGGGAAGGTATTAATAGCAACTGTGCCATAATATAATCAAAGGTGCCTGAGCGATGTCCCAACTCATGTGCTACATTGATACCCGAGGCTCCTAAAACTATTCCGGTCGAAAGAATACTCCCTACAAGCTCAGCAGTTGACAACTCCTGAGAGACCAATTGCTGTAGCAATAAAAATACAGTGGCATAAACCAACACTACATTCAAATACAGTAAGAAATCAAAGAATTTCACTCCTGATTTTTCTTTGGCTTTTTCAGGGCTAACATTTTTTTGATCTACGGGTAGTATACTTTCCAATAAAGGAACCAGTATAAAGACCAATATAGGATTGAGCCACACCCAATATCCCTGAAGGTATAACCCTGTCAAAGCAGAAATAGGAAGCAAATAAGCGATCAGGTATTTAAAGTCTCTTGTTGCCATTTAGTTTAAGGTTATGTGTTAATACCGTAGAAGTGTTATTGAAAGTCATTTGAATACTATCACTCGACTATAAATATACGAAAAACTTAAGGAAGTTGGAGGGGGCCTTTTTTACGTAAACTGCTCAGGGGTATTCCTTAGCGCTTATTTTATGGTGTTTTTATTCTTTTTAATAAAAAAGTAGCAATTAACCCAACTATACTAAATCCCATCAAGATTAGAAATACATATTGGTGGCCTTTCTCCTCTGGGTAATGATCTAGATAATACCCCATTAAAGGTCCCATAAAAATATCAGGCGTATAGCCTATCACAGACATTAAGCCTACAGCAGCCCCTGTAAAGGCTAAAGGAATCTTAGCCTCCTCCATCACAGAAAAATAAATACTCCTCAAGGCATATACTCCCATTGCCCCCAATAATAATAGGAGTAAATAAGTATACTCCCAAGTTAATGGAATGACACCTGTACCTATACTCCCTCCAACAATAGAAAGTAACAAAAAGCCCCAAAGGATCAAGCGAGATGGACGTAACCGGTCTGCCAAGATTCCCGTCAGTATTGCCACGATTGGCCTTACCCACATGGTCATAGTTCCTATATACGCTGAATTAATTTCATTGAAATCTAATACCTCTCTAGCAAATAATGAGAAGTCATCAGTGACCTTATACCCCACATAAGCACAGACAATAATAATGGCTAATAACCATACCTGAGGCAATTGTAATAATGTCCGTACCCCTTTCCATTCCTCAGTGGTTGAGGAGGATAACGTACTTTCTTTTGTATTAGGCAATACCCACCAAGACAGTATGCCTAATAAAGCAACAATCGCTACTGCTCCCAAGATCACCATTCTAAATGCCTGTTGCCTTACTTCCAATGTTGCCTCTGATGTTTCTACTGGGAGTAAAAATGAAAATAAGAAGACCCCTCCTGTACTCATCAGGGCAGCTACCAGTCCTCTCCCCCATCCAAAAAGCCAAAAGCCTTTCCTTGAGCATCCGTATCTCCCCATTGTCGAGTGGCACGAATCAGGGCTGCCCAAAACAACAATATCGTTGTAATTCCCCAAAAACCATATACTAAGCAGATCACTTGAAAAGAGGGATAATAAGACATGACAATACCTCCAACGGCCGTCATAATCAATGCTATGGAGATTAAACGACGAGGAGCATAACGGTCAGCCAATAATCCTCCAAAAAAATAGGATAGCATAGCCGTGACACCATAGATAGAGAAAGCCGTCCCTAGTTGAAAATTACTCAGCTGAAATAAGTCCAAAATTGTGGAACGAAATATGCGTACCATTACGAAGGGAAGGAAAAAAATTCCTTCCCCTGTCATAATCAGTAATAACATACCAATAAGGGGCTTTATGCTTTTCGATGGGGAAGATTGTACTTGTTGATTCATGTTATTTTGTATTTCCGATAAAAATCCAATTTCCTCAAAGCGAACATTCGCCTTCAAGGAGTTGTTACAGTTTTATATAGTTTAAATAATTTACGAGAGTTAACACTCTTGCTTCTAGGACATTCACTTAAAACCCACGATAAAATATTATGAGACAGAGTTCATTATTAGGAGGTCTGGTCGCCTTTGTCGGATTAGTACTGTATTTTTTTCTGATGAAATCGCTTGGATTAATCCATGTTGTTGAGCTAAGGGCACTCAACTTACTTTTCCTTATTGGAGGAATATTATTTGCCATTAAATGGGAGCAAAAGCATTGGGGCAAAGGTTTCAATTACTTTGACGGCCTTATTTCAGGAGCTGGAGCAGGACTTATGGGAGTAATTCCTTTCGCTCTATTTATCTTTATCTATTTAGAGTTTATTGACCCTGCCTTTATGCAGCAAATCAGAGAACAGGAGATTATGGGACATTACCTCACTTCCTTCAATGCTGCATTTGTTATCTTTATAGAGGGCACAGCCTCTGGCTTGCTCGCTACCTATACCATTATGCAATACATCAAGGCACATATTGGCTATCACCAGCATGAAAATCACTCCTAAGAAGGAGAAAGGAGAAAGGAGAAAGGAGAAAGGAGAAAGGAGAAAGGAGAAAGGAGAAAAATTACACTCCCTTATACCTTTCTCCTATTATTTTTACTTTTTCCTATTGTCTAGTTTCCCACAAAATACTTTTTCATTCTTCATTCCTCATTCTTCATTCCTCATTCTTCATTCCTCATTCTTCATTAGCTACCCCTCCTTCCGCTACCCACATAAAGAACAGCTTATATCCCAACACCAAGATCACAGGCCCTGTGAACAATCCTATCACTCCCATCAAAGCCATTCCTCCTACGGCTCCAATAAAAATAATCAGGATAGGGATATTAGCCCCTTTTCCAATAAGCATAGGTCGTAACACATTGTCCACTAAGGTCACCAATACTTCCCATATCGTAAAAATTATCGCTACAGCTGTCGGCTCATGAGAGCTCACATAAATAATAATCGGTAAAATCACCAAAACTGTAGGCAGCTGCATGATCGATAGCATGACAACTAATAACGTCCATAAACCCGCTGCAGGTAACCCAACCAACCAAAAACCTATACCCGCCATAAGTCCTTGAGTTAAGGCCACTAATATCACTCCCTGAGCAACACTTCGCACAATATTTCTTACGGTATGTACAAACTCCACTCCCTTGGTTCCTATAATTTTTTGTAATGCCTTAATGGATAAGCTATAAATCTGTGCCGCATAAACCATAAAAACTATAGAAATAATAATTGCCAATAATGTCTGAAAGGCTGTCACCACAATAGATGCAGTAATTTTTAACAACCAAGTACTAGCTTGCTTCACCTGCTCCGGAAACTTGTTTAAGGTTCTCACTAGATTCCCCGAGGCCTCTTTCCATAAGTCATAGATGATTCCTCCTACCAAAGGAATTTCCTTCGCTTCTTGAGGAGGGGGAGGTAATGCAATCGCATCTTTTCTGATTTCTTCCGCAATAACTTTCCCAGAAGCCATCATAGATTCCACAAAAAAAGTAGAAGGAAATATAAAAAGCATCAATAACAATACTGCCCATAAAACTGTCGCCCACTTGACACTCCCTCCCAGTTTATTTCTTAACTGATCAAATAAAGGATATAATGCTATGGCAATGATCCCACCCCACAGCATGGGGATCATAAATGGCCTAAACAATAAAATACCTGATTATAACGTTTTGCTGAGCTACAGTTTTTACTATTGCAATGAAGATGCAATCAATAAA
>NZ_BAABJX010000005.1:0-135492 GCF_039543525.1 Algivirga pacifica | reverse complement strand
GACTATGCCCCAAATTGAAGTAAAATAGCCTGATGAACGTCAAAGCTATTTTACTTCACTATATCAAGTTAAATGAATATCGCATATGGAGTGGATTAATTTTCAATGATCAATTTTCAATTTTTAATTAAAATGAATCACCCAAAAGGTTTACTAAACTAATTCTAGAGTGTCTTAATTATTGAAAATTAATCATTGGCCATTAGACTTTATCACGGTTTGTTTCATATGAGCAGAAAATGCATCCTTGGAGAGCCGTTAGCCGTTGTAGTAAATCGCTTGGTCCAAGAGCAATTCCGTACTCGTACCTCGTTCGGAATTTGAACTCTTGGACCAGTTCACTGCTTTTTCCTGCTTATAAACAATTAACCGTGACAAAGCCTATTCTTCATTCTTCATTCTTCATTCTTCATTCTTCATTCTTCATTAAAAATAATCTCTCCTTATTTTCTCAAAAGCAATAATCCCACTAAGGCAAGCTCCAGGAATCCCCTGCCCCGGATACGTTGTATCTCCACAAATATAGGCGCCTGCGCCATCCAGACGGGCATCCAACATTTGCCAGGGTTTTATCTGTGCTTTTTGAGGATACCCACCTACAAAACCATAAGCCCTGCCGGTCCACTTTTCCCAGGCACGAGCTGTAGAGGCATGTCGGTATACTATATTCTCTTTCTTGATAAAATCAAACTTCTCTAGCTTATCAAGAATCAATTGTTCTATCACAGACTTATCTATATCCATTCGGTTTTCTAAATCATGGATATGGGTACTGACAGAGGCCACCTGTATCCCATCCTCATCCGAACGAGTCGTATCGTCTGGATGTGATAGACTAAGAAAAATACTATGGCTACCCGTATAAGACGAGAGTTCAGGAAAGTGAATTTGATGATGAATACTTTCCTGTGTTCGATGGGGCTTGAAGGCAATTCCCATCTGAAAAGCACTACTCAAAGTATTAGCTTCCATTTTTTTCTGCTGAAAGACTTTTCTGCTTTCAGAGAATAACGGTAGGGTATTATTGATGGGTAATGCGGAAACCATTAGGTCGCTCTCCCATTGATAGGAAGTTCCTTTGTAACTCGCATGGGTGATATAGGTATTCGCTGAGGTCTTTTCGATGTTCTGTACTTCATGTCTAAGCAATACCTCTCCTCCTTTTTCTTGGATATATTCTACCAATGGATTGACCAGGTTAATCAATCCTCCGGGCATATAATAATTAGTATAATTGGTATAGCACAGTGCTGTCGCACCAAAAAGAACATTGACCTCTTCTAACGTATTTTGAGCTGTAATCATAAGTTGCTCATTGACAAATTGCACAAAACGTTCATTTTCCAACAAGCCGTATTTCCTCAATAAATCCTCCATGGTTTGAAAGGCATAACGGGCAAAACGCACTTGCCGTAAAGAGGCATTATTGATACAATACCATAAATCGCCCAAAGTACTCGGAGGAAAGGCGGTCTGCTGCAAGGACGTTTCCCACACAAACTCACTGACCTGAAAACAAAACTCCCAAAAATCCCTTTGTCCCTCCGAACCAAAAGTAGCTTCAGCCTCCTGAATCCAAGCTTCCAGAGACTCGTAACGATCAATAGATTTTCCTTTTTCAAACCACACCTGCATAGGTAACGCCAAAGGCTTTGCCTCCACACTTACCCCTATTGTATTCAATAAATACTGCAAAGACATATGAGGACTTAAGCCCACCAAGGTGGTGGCACCACTTTCAAAGACAAAGCCTTTTCGCCAATAGGAACTTGTACAACCTCCCGGAAGCCAATTTCGCTCCAATACGGTAACCTTTTTTCCAGCATGTGCCAGTAAGCAAGCCGTTGTCAACCCTGCCATTCCACTTCCTACCACGGTAACCTCTGTCCTCTGTTTCATAGTATTGGTCAGATAGTTTACATGAAAAATAATTTATCAAAGAGTAAACAATAGGGATCTCTGAAGTGTTTAAATGAGTGAAAAAACAGACAGGATATAGGAGATCTATTAGAAAGAAGTGTTATTTTCTCATAATTCTCCCTTATTTATTTAACATTTGTCTCTAAATTTGCAGGCCTGATTCCAATAACCAATTAGATTAAGGAACAGGGAAATCTGATTATCAGGCCTTTAAGAAAGAGTATTTCAATAGAATCATTACATGAAGGTTACGGTATCACGCAAAGCACACTTCAACGCAGCTCACCGATTACATTACGAGAAATGGTCTGATGAAGAAAACAAGGCTACTTTTGGAAAGTGTAATAATGAGTACTACCATGGTCACAATTACGATCTTACCGTAAAAGTGACGGGGGAAGTGGATCCTATTACCGGATATGTTGTTGATATGAAAGTATTGAAGGATCTTATAAAAATATATGTTTTAGAGGAGTTCGATCACAAAAATCTCAACCTCCAAGTCGAGGAATTTAAAACTATCAATCCTACGGCGGAAAATATTTGTATTGCCATCTGGAAACGATTGAGACCCGTATTGGACCCCCAGCTAGATTTAAAAGTTATTCTATATGAAACAGAACGGAACTTTGTCGAATACCCCTCTATTTAAGGAGACTTCTGCCAATAATGGATCAACCAACGGAGTGCATCACGACAGAGATATACAGGAGGTAGAGTATATCGGAGACGAACACATCGGTACGTCCTATGATACTCCTATGCGTTCTGATGCTTTCGAGATTAGTGAAGATGAGAAAGTAGCAAAGATCGAAGAACACTTCCGTAGTATTATGGATATTTTGGGATTAGATCTTACGGATGACAGTCTTCAAGGTACACCATATCGTGTCGCTAAAATGTATGTTAAGGAGGTTTTCAGTGGATTGAATCCTGAGAACCGTCCCGATGCCAAGTTGTTTGAGAACAAGTATAAGTACAATGAGATGTTGGTGGAGAAGGATATTACTTTCTACTCCAACTGTGAGCATCACTTTGTTCCAATCATTGGGAAGGCCCATGTTGCCTATATTTCTAATGGAAAAGTAATTGGCCTATCGAAGATCAACCGTCTGGTACAATACTATGCCAAACGTCCACAAGTTCAGGAAAGGCTTACGGTACAAATTGCCGAAGACTTGAAGAAAACCTTGCAAACCGACGATATTGCGGTACTTATTGATGCCAAACACCTTTGTGTATCCATGAGAGGAGTAGAAGATATTAGTAGTGCTACAGTAACGGCACATTACTCTGGGAAGTTTAAAGACCCTGAGACTAAGAACGAGTTCTTGAAATACATTGGACAATAAAGAAAAATGAGTCATCCCATTATTAACAAATGACTTAGTTTTCTGAGAATTCATCACTTTACAGCTATCTCACGAGCCCTTTATGAGCCTCTTCATTTTTTCCTTGATGAAAAAACGAAGCAAAAAAATCAAGGCTTTGAAGAATTTGCCTAATTTTTAATCGCAAAAGCTAAAAATTCCAAACTCGCTACGCTCAAACAATGGAATTTTCTTAACGCTTTTACGATTAAAAATTTTAACGGCAATTCTTCAAGGCCGTTTTTTAATATATGAAGGCATTTTTTAAACAAAAAAACATGAGTCACCCCTTAAATATTAATATGGGATGACTCATATTTTTTTATGATTTCTTCTCCTTTACGGTCATTTTAATTTCTGTATCCATGGCAAAAGACTCTCCTTCCTCTTTGCCATCTATATCTTCGTACTCCCACTCTACCAGTAATTGTTTTCCTTTGTCCTGAAATACCTTTAAGGTTTCAAAAAAGATGATCATTGCACTAGCTGTACTCGTATTAAAGTAAGATAAATCAATGGTCAACTGTAGGGTTTCTTTCCCACTATCAAAATACTCTTTAATCCAAGAGGTGAGTGATGCGTAAAAGTCAAATGCATTTTCAGGATATGACTCTCCTGAAATTATACATTTCCCAGTGGAAGCATCAAAATTAATATAAGGGATATAAGGTTGTTTATTTTCTTGTATAATAAGGTTTTTCATAATAATGAGTTATGACATTCTAGCGGCAAGTTTTCGTCTCTCCCTAATAACGGACAAATACATGACAACCTTGACTGAAATAGGATTAAAGAGAGATATTTCTTCGTAATTTTATAAAATAATGGACTATTTTACAAATAATATTACTAGGTAAAAAAGACATCTCCTCCTTGCTCTTGCCACAATTTATAATACTTTCTTCTGTGATTTAGCAATTCTTCATGTGTTCCTTCTTCTACTACTTTCCCTTTTTCCATCACGATAATATGATCCGCATTTCTTACGGTAGACAAACGATGAGCTACCACCAAGAGCGTTTTACCTTTTCTGATGAGCTGTAATATTCCCTGTTGAATTCTCTTTTCTGTAAGCGTATCCAGTGCAGAAGTTGCCTCATCCATCAAAATAATGGAAGGATCTCGATACAAGGCCCTTGCAATTGCTAAACGCTGACGTTGTCCTCCTGATAAGTTAACCCCGTTCTCTCCCAATGGTGTATTCAACCCTTGAGGCAGAGATTGGATAAACCCTTCCATTCCCAACTGCTTACACACCTCCATCATTCTCCCTGTATCAGGATGTAAATCTCCCATAGCAATATTTTCAGCAACCGAACCAGCGATTAAAGCTACTTGCTGGGGTACCACTCCTAACTGCTCCCGATAAGACTTCATAGATACATGTTGCAAGTTGTATCCCCCTAACCGAATGACTCCTTTTTGAATAGGGTATAACCCTTGCAACAAGCTGACAATTGAAGACTTTCCTGAACCACTATCACCTACAATTGCAGTGTACTTCCCTTTCGGAATCCTAAGAGATAAATCTGAAAACACATTACTCCTAGCGCCATAACGAAAGCTTACCTTATCAAACACAATGTCTCCCAACATCTCAGGAAGTACTTCTTGCCCTTCCCTTAGAGGCTCTGTATCCAACTGCATCACCTCAAACAAACGATCTGCAGCGATCCTGGCTTCTTGTATACTCTGATTCATCCCTATCAACTGTACCAAGGGCCCCATCAAATAGGCCAACAGCGCATGAAAAGAAAGTAATTCTCCTGCTGTCATCTCATGTGAAAGCACCATGTTAGCCCCTGCCCATAATATCCCTATGGTGGTCAGTAAATTGATTGCTCTAGTCGTATTCTCGGAGAGTATCCCTATTTTGGCTGCCTGATACAACACTTTTAGTACCCCCGTAAACTGTAATTCTGTCTTCAAGGAAAAGAAGTCCTCCATCCCAAAGCTTTTCATCGTACCGGCAATATTAAGTGATTCCACCAATTGTGTTTGCAACATAGCCGATTGCTCCATAACAGCCCGATGAATTTTACGATTGAAATAATTCACTACAAGGTATATGGCTATCATCAAAGGTAAAACCATAACGACCATTAAAGTCAACTTCCAGGCATATACTGTCATCACGATGATAGAAAATAGAACAATGAAAATATTGACGACCATATTCACCCCTACCTCATTAATCAAGGCTCTGATCTTAATCGCATCTCCCAAACGGGAGGTAATCTCTCCTACTCGCATACGATCAAAAAAAGTCTGAGGCATATGGAGCACATGCCTATAGTAGCCCAGAATCAAGTCAGCATCCATCTTTTGACCTGTACGCATGACAAATAATGCCTTGAATATCCCCAAAACAAACTGTAACACCAAGATGAGTAGCATCCCTGTCCCCATCAAATTCAGTAGCCTATGATTCTCCTCTACCAAAACGTGGTCAACAATCTTCTGCACATAAATAGAGGTAGACAACCCCAAAATAGTATACAATGCCGCTCCCAAAATCACCTGTAACAACACCGCACGATGAGGACGAAGTAACGCCAACACCTTCTCTGTCATCGTCTGCTTTTCCCTTACTTCCTCATAACAACTTGAAGGTGTTACCAACAACAAAACACCTGTCCACTCGTTCTCAAACTGCTCTCTTTTGATCGTCTGTTTCCTACCCTCTGCAGGATCCATTATCTTCACCTCATCCACCCCTGTCTCACACAATACCACATAATGATGCAACCCCTTATCCGTGATTACATGAGCGATGGCAGGACAAGGGACATCAGGAAGCACTTCCTTCTCTGCCCTTACACCTTTTGCATCAAACCCCAAGGCTATTGCTGCCTCCTGCAACCCTAGCATACTGGTTCCTTCCTGATCTGTTGCCGCTAGTTGCCGGATCTTTGCTACTGAAAATGTACTATTATAATATGTCCCTACATAAGCCAAGCATGCGGCTCCGCAGTCGGTAATATCTCTTTGTCTGATGCCTTTCATTTTGATGGTTTTGGGTTATAATTAGTTATTGTTGAATCGTTGAATCGTTGAATTTTACCTTCGGTGAGTTGATTCGAGTTGAACTGTTGGTTGAAATACGTACTGATACTCATAAAACATATCAACTCGAATCAACGAGCGAAGCTCAATTCAACGATTCAACGATTCAACACGGAATGCTTAGTGGTGGTGTATGGGATTCATCCAATCATCTACCTTATCATAAAGCAACTGAAACAGCGTTCGCTCTGCCACCACGAAGCGTGTATTGAGCGTCATTCCTTTTTTCAGGTGGCCTTGATATTTACCGGAGAGTTGTAAGTACTTCTGTTGTAGCTGACATTTGACCTTAAAAAACACCTTTCCCTCTGAAAAAATGGCATCCTCGTATACCTCTACCACTTTCCCCTCTACGGTTCCCCATTGGTGATGATTATACGCCTCTATCTGACAGATCACAGGCATCCCTTTCTGGATCAGGGCAATATCCTTGGAGGGCACCATATTCTCTACAATAAGTTCCTGGTCGGGAGAGATCATGATCAGGTTTTGTCCCCTAGTTATAAAAGCTCCTTTATACAAAGCCTGTAAATCTTGTACCGTTCCCTTTTGCTCTGCTTTGATATGGTAAAGTTGTCTTTGTCGGTCTAACTGAAATAGCTCTGTCTCTTGTTCCTTTTGTTGGTTTTGCAACTGCTTAAACAGTCGTTTCCATTCTGCTTGTTGCTCCCGATACTGTATCTGCTGCTTTACCCTGAGCTGCTCCATCGCTATTCTGGACTTCATAAGCTGTTGAGTGGTTATCGCTGAAGAACGATGGAGTACACTATCCTTTCTATACTGAGTGATTGCCTGCTCTCTCTGTGTTTGTATCGCCCTCAATCGTGTATGCAGTAATTCGGCAGCTTCTTGATACTCTATTGTATGCCAAGTATAGACAGGAAGTCGTTCAGCAGTTAATGTCAATAATTGTATCGATAACAGGTTCTGTAAATCAAGCAATTGCTCTTGTAGTTCCTCTTGCTTAAACGTTAACAGCTTGATGCGTTCCTCAAGGTTCTGATGGTCAATCACTAATAATAGCGTCCCTTTTTGGACTGTTTGATTTTCCCTTACATAAACCTCCTTGACTTTTCCATCTACTGCAGCCTTGAGCCATTGTCGTTCCTGTGAAGAGCGAATGATTCCTGGAGCATTCACACTCACGGTCACACTAACCAAAGGAAGTGCTATCAAAGCCAAACCGATGGTCAGTAAAATGAGCCAATAAATGATATGCTGAAACCTTCTGTTTTTACCTTTCAGGTACTGTACGGTAAAGGGTAATAGTTCTGAGGGTAATGATTTTTCCATAACGATTTTTTTGATCTTTGCTTTCTGCAATAGTCACCGTTATGAGGGTTATATATTGGGATGGGGGTTAATAAACTTTAATATGTTCACAGGGCGGTGCCCTGTGCTATTTAGGCGGTGCCTTGTGCTATTTGGGTAATAAGCTGCACTAGGGTACTCTTCGTGGTTAGTGGTTAGTGATTGGTGATTGGTGATTGGTAAATCATTTTACTAGATATGCATATTAATCACTAGTCACTAATCACTAACCACGCAAAACACTGTTCTAAGAGGTATAGCCCAACTTAATAATCAGACCACTATATAAAAAAAGGCCTTCAGCTCCTACCTAGGAAGCCAAAGGCCTTTTTCAAAGTAATAAGTGAAACTGTTCACTGATCATTGTTCACTGCTCACTGTATTATACTGTCATGATATCTTTCTCCTTGTGCTCGAAGATACCATCTAGTTTAGTTACGTGCTCGTCTGTCAATTTCTGAACGTCAGCTTCTGCATTTTTGATTGCGTCTTCAGGAGCGCCATCTTTCAACAGTTGCTTAAGGCCATCGTTGATTTTCTTACGGACGTTACGAACACTTACCTTACCTTTTTCCGTTTCGTTTTTAGCCTGTTTTACCAGGTCTTTTCTTCTTTCCTCTGTTAGTGCTGGAAGATTCAGACGGATAATTTCACCATCATTCATTGGATTTAGGCCAAGATCAGAATCTCTGATTGCTTTCTCGATATCTGCCAAAATCGTTTTTTCCCAAGGCTTAACAACAATTGAACGGGCATCAGGCACCGTTACAGAAGCCACCTGAGACAAAGGAGTTGGTGCTCCGTAATATTCTACAGAAATACTATCCAACATTGCTGGGGAAGCCTTACCAGCTCTAATCTTTGCCAATTCATTTTGGGTATGGGCGATGGCGTGGTCCATCAACTCTTTCGCCTCATCCAAATACATTGAGATTTCCTCTTCCATTATATTATCAGTTTATAAAATTGTAATAACACTTTGAACTTATCAGGGGGCTAATTTACACAGAAATCATGCAGACAATCAACCATCCTGAAGATATAATCTATTCTATAGGCTCTCAGGAGAATCCTGTCGCTGTCTACGGAATTATATATCGCTTATTGTTTATCGGTTATAAGCGATAAGCGATAAACACCTATCATACGACAGCTTCAATCTTAACTACTATACTATAGTAAATCACAAGTCACACCTACTATGCGGCATACCTGATTTTTAAGATACTACTGTTCCAATATTCTCCCCTTCTACCAATTTGCGTAGGTTGTCTGCCTTATTCATATCAAATACGATAATAGGCAAGCCATTCTCCTGACACAAAGTGAAAGCGGTCATATCCATTACTTTCAAGTTACGGGCCATAACCTCATCAAAAGACAGGGCATCCATCTTTTCAGCATTAGGATCTTTCTCTGGGTCTGCAGTATAGATACCGTCTACTCTTGTTCCTTTCAATACTACGTCCGCCTCAATCTCAATGGCTCTCAAGCTGGCAGCCGAATCAGTAGTAAAGAACGGGTTACCTGTTCCAGCTCCAAAAATCACTACTCTTCCTTTTTCCAGGTGACGTACGGCTCTTCTACGGATATAAGGCTCACAAACTTTATCCATCTGAATACCAGATAGCAATCTAGTATATACGCCTAGTCCTTCCAGTGCACTTTGTAATGCCATACCATTGATGACTGTTGCTAGCATTCCCATATGGTCACCTTGTACACGGTCAATTCCGATACGGTCTGCCTGCATCCCTCTAAAGATGTTACCACCACCAATGACGATGGCCAGCTCCAGCCCCTGGTCCACTACCTTTTTGATTTCCTGTGCATATTGTTCCAGACGTTGGGGATCGATACCATATTGTTGGTCTCCCATCAACGCTTCACCGCTAAGTTTTAGAAGAATTCTCTTGTATTTCATGATTGGAATGATGATTTGTAAAGTTTGGCAAATTTAAAAAAATAGGACCTAAAACATAGCTTTCTATCAGAAGTATCCTTAGGAAAGGAGTACTTTCTTGTTCCCTCGCTGCTGATATTCCCTGTGAATGTGTATATTTCCATACTTTAGGCCACAAAGTATCTCAACATATTTTGATCAAAAACACCGTTCTCCAATGGAGATCAAACTACGAACACATGTCATTTTACCGCTATTACTTCTTCATTATACTTCTCGCTTTTGCGCAACAATTGCAGGGGCAGTCGGTCATACGCTGTGCCCATGACTTACCTGCTACAATATCCCCTGCCCAGCGAAACAATACAAAAATTTATCAGCGTAGTACGCCCATTCCAAACTGGCATTCAAGTGCCCGAAGAAGTGCCACTTCTCCGATTATACTTCCGGTCGTTATTCATGTAATACACAGCGGAATTCCCATAGGGACAGGAGAAAACCTCCCTTATGAGCAACTTGTTTCTCAGGTTCATGTACTCAATCAGGACTTCAATGGGTTTAATGCTGATACAGAGAAAACACCCGACGTTTTTAAAGATGTGGTCATTCCTGCAGAAGAGATTATCAATTTTAAGCTTTCACCTGTTGATCCCATTGGTAATGTTCTTCCAGAGGCTGGCATTAATAGAGTCAACCTCAATAATAGTGAGGGCTGGGATATTGGAGATTTGCCTAATCTGATGGCCCAAACCCAATGGGATCCGTATCGCTTTCTTAATATATGGATAGTGAAATTTCGTCGGGATGATCTATTAGGCTTGGGTTATTTCCCTGTGAGTAATCAAATTGAAGGACTAGGTATTAATGAAGGGAATTACTCTAAAGGGACAGATAATTACGATGGTATTGTTATCGACTATAAAGTATTTGGAGACAATCGACAAAGCCGTTCCTTTGAACTAAGAACTCCTTTTAATTGGGGACGAACAACTACCCATGAAGTTGGCCATTACCTTGGTTTATTACACCCTTGGGGGGAAATCGAAAGCTGCCAAAAAGATGACTTCGTACTAGATACTCCTTTAATTGGAAAGAGTCATGGAGATATAGGTGTCAACACCTCTTGTGTATTCCCAGGCCCTGAAGCTTGTGAAGAAGATCCTTTCTATGACTATGCCATGTTCCAGAACTTTATGGACTACCCTGCCGACTCCTGCATGTACTTGTTTACCAAGCAGCAACAGGAGCGTATGCTGGATGTGCTTTCCCTTGCTCCAAGAAGAAATACATTAAATATGGACGCTCCTTCTGTATCACTTAACGGACAAGCAGTAGGTATAGGGGACAATGTTCGACTTTCCTGGAACCGTTATCAAGGTGATGAGCAACAAGAAGGAAATGCGGTATATGTTGTGGAAAGAAGCTTCAACAACTTCAACTTTGAAACCATTGCGATTATCGACGATCTCTCTCAAACTTCTTTGGAGGATGAGATTCCTGCCATATCGCAACAGTACTATTTCTATCGCATCTATGTCGCTAATGCCAAAGGCTTCTCATCTCCCTCCAACCTACTCAATACGGATGGAAATACGATCTCTAGTGTAGCACCGGAAGAAGTTACGCCACTAAAAATATATCCCAACCCTACAAGAAATCAATTATCGGTCACGGTTCCTTTAATTGGAGAGCCTTATACCCTCCGCATATTCGACCTTTACGGAAGAGTTCTGATAGAAAAAAGATATTTGGGTAGTGCATCCCAAACCATCGATACAACGTCTCTTACTGCAGGGCCTTATGTACTGCAAGTACAGAGTGAAGGTCAACGATGGGTAGAGCGGTTTTTGAAACAATAAATAACTGTAGTTGAGGCGGCTTGCGCCGCTGGTTGAGTGGAGCTGCGCTCCGTTGAGTAGCCCTTCGGGCTGTTGAGAAAGAGCAGTACTGCAAAATCTCAACGTGCGAAGCACATCTCAACGGAGCGCAGCTCCACTCAACCAGCGGCGCAAGCCGCCTCAACTGTTGGCCCGTATACTTTACTGTTTGGCAGTTAGTTCTAGAAACTCTTTAATCTTCTCATTAGGTACAGTCACTGATAATTGATAATGCTGTAACTTCCACTCCCCTTCAATAACGGTCAATACTCCTGATGCACGGCAATCGCCCATCCAAGTATCCAACACCTCATCAAACCAAGCCACTTGAGCGTCTGCTGAAAGGAAAATATTACGTTCCTTAGCCTGAAAACTCCAGGCTTTTCCTTTATCAAAGTAAGGCTTACTAAATGCCGAGAATTCTTTCTTAGTCCAGTGTTCTGTGACATCTGTGCCTATATAAATACCCTCAGATGCGATAAAACCAAAGTAATTTTCATAGTCAGCCTCTGCAGCAGCCCTATGCCAGTTATCCAACTTTTCATTCAATTGTTCCTCTTGCCTTGAAATTATTTCTTTTTCCACTTTTTGCTTACATCCAGTAAAAAGGAATAGAGAAATAATTAATACACTGTATATCGCATAATAACTACTCTGTAAAACACTCATTTGATTCTTTTTCATTTTTAATACTATTTTTTAGGGAAAAAATTACACTCTATCTTCAAAAAAGCGCATTATTTATACTCAATATATCCAATAATTTCATTAAATTTTGATAACGACCTACTAAGAAACCTCGACTACATCGTACATAACTTCATTCAAGGGCCACGTGCCTACAGTGCTACGGAATGCTTAACATTACAAAAATCCCAACACGGCAAAAACACCTTACCTTGCTTTTGGTGTTTACTGCCTTCACCTTATTACATGTAGAGTACTTTCTGACCTTGAGTCAACTCCTATTTTCTTCCCTTGAGATTGTTGTGCAAATCTCATGGGTATTGTTGCTATTTGCTTTTTTGGCAAACAGTTACCTTTTTGTCTTCAAAGCACAGAGCACTAGCCTTCCCCTAGCTTTCCTTTCTTCTTCCTTTATTTTTTTAACGAGCAGCATTGATGCACCTTACCCATTTGTACAAGCGCACATTCCTCTGTGGAATATACTATTGCTTTACATCCTATTCGTATTACTGTTTCCTCTAAAAAGCTTATCCTCTTCCATAACACGAAACCTTATCAAAGGTATTGGAGGACTTACCTTATTCACCTTAATCCTTTCTTATATTACTCCACAACTTCCAGAACTGATATTTTGTGGAAGTAATCTCTTATCTGCCACTTGCTTATTTGTACTCTTGTGGGAGCAAAATATTACTCAACAAGAGAAAAAAAGTACTTATTTTCTTAGAGGAGGAGTCCTGTTGTTTGTTATTGGTTATGTATTGGACTATTGTACTCAAAACCCCATACCACACGCTAAAGAGTTTACTCTCTTATTAAATGTTCTGTGTACTTTCTCTTTAACAATTGGAAGCTTACAGCAGGTAAGTAGTGAGAAAGAGCTTATCAAAATCCGTCAACTAAAGTATTCCTTTCTAGAAAAAATAAATCTTATCCATCATAATAATACTTCTTTACAAGAGGCCTTAAATACGCTGGAAAAAGAGAAAAAAGCCCTTTCAGAAAAGTATCAAGAGTTAAACGAAAGTATAGATTACGCCCAAAGTATCCAACAAAGTATGCTCCCAGACACCCATATGTTCAACAGTATTACAGCCGATCGCTTTGTCCTATTTCGTCCCAAGGATAAGGTAAGTGGTGACTTTTACTGGTTTGGGAAAGTGCGTAATTTTCAAGTGATTATCGTCGCCGATTGTACAGGACACGGAGTAGCAGGTGCCATGTTATCCTTTATGGCCTACAACCTGTTATATGACTTTTTAGCCGTCAGCAAAATTACAGACCCTATAGAGTTACTGCACAAAATGGATGAGCGTATTCAAATCTTATTGAGGGGGAAAGACGTCAGTATAGATATGGGCGTATGTTTTATTAATACCTTTACCAGAAAACTGTATTTCTCCGGAGCCAAGCGGCCTTTGTTATATACCAAGAATGGTGAACTATGCACCGTAAAAGGCGATCGCTGTTCTGTAGGCGGACTATACAGTACTCGCAAGAAAAAGAAGTTCACGGCTCATGAGATCCAATATCAGGCCGACACTCGTTTTTATATGTATAGCGATGGGTATACAGATCAATTCAATGGGAGTAGCGGGAAGAAGTTTGGTTCAAGGCAGCTTCGAAGATTGATTGATCGCCATCACCATGAAAGTATGCTCAAACAACGTAGCATCTACGAAAATGCCTTAGACAAATGGCAGGGAGGTGCCATGCAGATTGACGATATTATATTGGTGGGATTTACTCTGGGGTGAGGGCCGCCACTAGGAATCCTCTTACCTACTTTCCTTTTGTTCCGAGTGTCGGGCGACCACAAGGGTCGCCCCTAGAGCCCTACTTTTTTATTCGAAAAGTTTCCTTTTACTTCCGAAGATTTAATCACCTGAATAAACGCCTTAGGGTCTTGTTCTGTACATAACTTACTTAGTAGCTTAATCTCAAAACGAGATACTACGGTGATCAACAATTGTCGTTGATTATTGGAGTACCCCCCACGACCATCTATCACCGTCACTCCCCGACCTATCTCCTTAATGATAACATCCTTGACTTCCTCTCCTTTTTCTGTCACGATCAACACACTCATACGGTCATGATCTACATAAACAATTCCCACGACCCTCAATGCGACAAAAATCTCTAGCAAAGAATACAGAGCTATTTCCAAGCCGAATACCATAGAGGAGATCGTTAAGATAATGCTGTTCACAGCCAAGGAAAGTCCTTGTACCTTCACATTTTTCTCAAACAATAAATAGGTCGCAATGATGTCAAACCCTGCGGTAGACCCTCCCTTTTTAAAGATATACCCCATAGCTCCTCCCATCAGTATTCCTGCCAATAAGCAATTCAAAATACGATCTTCTGTAATCGTATAATTGGGAATTAAGGTTACTAATATCGAATTGACAATGACGTAATAGACGACCTTGGCGGTATACTGCTTACCAATTTTAAAATAAGAGAATACCAATAAAGGAAGGTTGATCAAAAACATAAGGATACCCACATTCAGGTCCCAAGCTGGGTTGAGTCGTTCTAGTCCTATACTAGACAACTGAGCCAAGCCAAATACCCCTCCTGAGATCAGTTCCGCATGAATCAGAAAAAAGCGAGCCCCTATGGCATACACTAAAGCCGCTAAAAAGATCTCAATATAACTAAACCACCATTTTTGGAGTATCTTTGTTGTGAAAGTCATCATTGGGTTTTGTTAAATACGCTTATTTGGGTTATGCTAATTTAAGATACATAGAATCCAATGAAGACGAAGATTTTTATGAAGTATTGTTTTACAAGCTATTACATTTACCAATGTCAAATCCTCTAGTCACGGTGGTGTGCTTATGTTACAATCAAGCTCCTTACGTTACACAAGCCATTGACTCCATTCTTAGCCAGACCTATACTCCAATAGAAATTATCATTATTGATGATCAAAGTACAGATCACAGCATAGAGGTGATACAACGTAAGATCAAGAAACTCCCTCATATACAATTCATTATTTCTCCACAAAATCAAGGAAACTGCAAAGCCTTTAATCAAGCCTTAACAATAGCCAAGGGGAAGTATATTATTGATTTGGCCGCTGATGATATCATGTACCCTGAACGTGTCGCCTTACAAGTGGAAGCATTTGAGAAACTATCCGAGGATTATGCCATTGTTTTTACTGACACTCACTTTATCAATGAAAATGGAAAACGAATTCGGAGCACCTACTATAAAAGAAATGATCGTGGACAACTACTAGAACGTGTTCCCTCCGGTGACTTATACAAAAGGGTATTACAAAACCCTCCGGTGATGAGTCCTCCTACACAAATGTATCGTACTTCGGTCATCCAAAGGATAGGAGGCTACGATGATAACCTTAGCTATGAAGACTATGATTTGTGGATCAGGTTAGGAAGAAACCATAAATTTTATTTTCTGGATGAAATAACCACCGCTAAAAGAGAGTTATCCACAGCTCTTCACAAGGTGTTTTATTTCAAGAAAAATAATAAACACTTATGGTCCACCCTCAAGATTTGTCGCAAAGCAATTATGCTTAATGAAAACGAGGAAGAAAACAGAGCTTTAGCCAAGTCCATTCGCTATCATATGCGACTGTCACTTTTCACAGAAAATTTTGATATAGGTATTGAATTTGGAAAGCTATTGAAAGAGCTGCAATTAATTCGAAGAAGGGATCGGTTTTGGATTAATTTGCTGCACTGGAGAGTGCCCTTGAATTGGGCTTATCGGATAGTTAGGAGTTAGGAGTTAGGAGTTAGGAGTTAGGAGTTACTTTAAGAAAAGTAAAAACTCATAACTCCTAACTCCTAACTATTTTAAAGTTCTACGATAATCCCAAGTGTTGGCAACAACTGCCCATTTGAACTTGAGATCTCCTTAGGGATGTAGTTTCCGTCCTCCCCTAGGATAGGTGTATTATTTTCATCTCGCTCTACCGTAAGGATTGGCTGTCCTTCTACTTGATAGTTGTAGGCATTTTGTATATCAAAGTATAAAGTCAAACTCCATTTATTGAAATAGAAGTTTTTATCGACACGCATATCCAGTTGGTGGAAAGCATCAGCTCTTAGCGTATTCAAGCGGTTATAATCCAATACTCCTTGTCTTCTGGTATTCCATACTGATGGCTGCATAGACGTTTCCACATCATATGGCGTAAATGGCGTACCTCCGGAGAATAACCAACGACCACCGATTTCCCATCCTTTACCAAGACGCTTACCTGCTGTCAGGCTAACGATATGGCGACTGTCCCAAGAAGATGGGATATAGTTACCACTCTCATCCGTAAACTCACTCTTTACAAACGTATAGGCCAAGATACCATAGAACCCTTTATAGAACTTCTGTTGGATTAGGGCTTCTAAACCATAGCTTCTTCCATCAGCGGTAGAGGTCACTTCCTCATTTCCGATGACCCCAAAGTCAGCACCCAGGTTGGCTAATGCCAATTGGTTATCTACAGAGAACGGATACTGGCTATACTGTTTGTGAAAACCCTCCAAAGAGACTTTAAAGTTTCTTTCACTTACGGTATACGCTACTCCTCCCACTACGTGTCTGCTTCGAATATACTTCAGGTCATTATCTGCATTGACCAAGATAGACTCTCCCTCTCTATCCTCTTCATATCCAAGAATTGTATAAGAAGGAAGCTGATAGTATACTCCGGTATTGAAGTTAAAGCTCAAACGGTTCGTTGCATCGTAAGAAGCAGAGAAACGTGGACTAAACTGATCCAATGGATTGCTCATGGACTCTGCATAATCATTGGCATCAGTACGGAAGCCTGCTGCTAGTGTCAGTTTTTCATTGAAGAACTTCTTAGAGATATTCGCAAACACGCCCCATTTGTGCATGTTCAAAGCACTATTGAACTGAAAGGACTCCACTTGTCCACTTGCCGGCACAAAACGAAGCTCATCCGTAAAGTTGTTATACTTGGCAAATTCATAATTGGCACCGTAGGTTAAAGTGATGTCTGACGGCAAGAAGTTCAAGGACTCAAAACGAAACTTGTTTTCAATCTCCTGAGAGGTATAATCAAAAAGCTTCTCTTGCGTCTCATCGTTGCTTGGGTACTTGTACTGACTATTATCCAACATATTACGGCTGGCCACCAACGTATAAGTCGTGTTCTCTCTAAAGTGCTCGTACTTTGCTCCTATCGTATAGTTCCACTGCTCTTGAATCGGAAGGTTATCCAGAATGAAGATATTACGCTCGTAATCTTCCGTTCCCGGTTCTCCCGGATCATTGTTAATGCTAAAGTCATCAATTGCACCCAAACCAATAATGGATAACTGGTTTTTCTGATCAAACTTATATTTATACTTAAACTGGAAGTCATTATATGTAGGCAAGAACGGTAGTCCCAAAGCTTTGAACAAGAACTGTAGATAAGACCTTCTTGCCGAAGCGATAAACGTCGATTTTTCATTGATTGGACCTTCTAACGTTACACCAACGTCTGATGCTCCCAAGATTAGGTTCGCTGTCAGGCGGTCATCTCGTCCATCTTTTTGTCGAAATTCCATCACCGAACTCAACGCATTACCTCTGGCAGCCGGGAATGCTCCTGCGTAAAACTGAACATCCTGAATAAAATCGACGTTAATCAATCCTACTGGTCCGCCTGAAGACCCCTGTGTTGCAAAGTGGTTGATATTGGGTACTTCAATTCCATCCAGATAAAAACGGTTTTCATTGGGTGCTCCACCACGAATCAAGATATCATTTCTAAACGATGCCGTAGAAGCAACCCCTGGCAATGAACGAATCACCTTAGAGATATCACGGTTTCCTCCCGGATTACGTTTTACCTCTGCTAATCCAATCGATCGTACAGACACCGGACTTTCCTCTGATTCGTAGAAACCATCGGCCACGACTTCTACCTCATCCAATTGCTCTGAAGCAGGCAATAAGGCAAAATCAACTAAAGCCGGGCGAGCATTTGTTACCTCTACCTCTAAACGAGTCGATGGTTTGTAGCCCACATAACTTACCAGCAGGTTATACAATCCTGGTTGAAGACCTTTCAACTCATACTCTCCATCCATATTGGTGCTTACCCCTTGTGTCGTTCCTTGAATGACGACATTGGCTAAAGGAATGGATTCATTATTACTTTTATCATAAACTTTCCCACGGATAATTCCGTTTTGAGCGAAGGTCCATGAAACGCTCAATAGTAGTAGGGAAGTTAGCAATATTCTCATTGTTGTATTTATTACGTTATAGGAATATATTAGTACAACTCAGGAACATTATTAAGTTTAAAATTGTTATAAAAAAGTTCAAAGATTATCAGATTTTTATACAAAAAACAGCCTAACAAATCATAAACACCTACATATCAGTCAATTAATATTTAATAAAAACACTAACACACCTATCGTTTATTGCTTATCGCTTATCGCTTATTGTTTAAAATTGATAAAGGATAAACTATAAGCAGTAACCGATAAACTGATCATCAATATTTTATTATTAACTTTAACAATTCTCTGGAACAGTATTAATTCGAATGAGTAAAGAAACGGACGATATCATCAAACTTATTAAGCATTGGAAAGCCTTCAAGGAAGAAGGAGGGAAGGATTTTGCTCAATTTGGAAGTTTTCTAAAGCAAGAAAGCAAGCCTAAAACTCCTCAACACCCTATGGGGGAGGATATGATGCTCAATGTACGTTTGGGGATTCTATTTATCTACCTGGAGCGTTATAAGAACAAGCTGATTAAAAAAGTGATGCAAACACTGCCCTTACGAACTATTGAGGAGTTTTTGCTACTGATGTACTTGGAGCAAACCACGTCTCCACGCAAGTCGGATTTCACGCAATCAAAGTTTATGAAGGCTTCCTCCATGGAGAAGACTGCCATCTTTGAGATGATCAAACGCCTTCAGGCTGATGGGTTTATTTCTGAAGTGGAAGATCCGGAAGACAAAAGAAGTAAGCGTATTCAGCTAACACCTGCTGGCACAGGTATGTTACATCAGTCCAGGGCTGCCTTTATGCCTGTTACACAACTGTTGTTTGCCAATATGAGTGTGGAGGATAAGAAATTACTGTTGGAGAAGTTCCATTACCTTTCGGGGTTTCATGAGCATATCTGGGAAGAAGATGCCGATATGAGTGCGGAGGAGTTGGTCTTGAAATATTTGTAATAACTGGCATACTACCAACCCGCTTTGTTGAATCGTTGAATTGAGCTTCGCTCGTTGAATCGTTGATTCGAGTTGAACTGTTGATTGAAATATATACAAACACTCAAACAACCTATCAACTCGAATCAACGAGCGAAGCTCAATTCAACTCAATACGAAGTATTGAAATTCAACGATTCAACAAAGCGGGTTGGTAGTATACGGGTTGTTTATTCAAGCGATAAACTAGACTATATATATCGCTGATCCAAAGAAAACATCTCCGGAAACTTAGGATACTGCCCATACTGCTTATAGAAATCCATAATTTCTCTCATATCCTTCTCAACATCCCCGGTAGGGTGCAATACTTTACCGATACCCGCTACCTTGTGCTTAAAATCAAGGTAACACAACGTGATTGGTACTCCTGCTTCCAAAGCCGTATAATAAAATCCTGTACGCCATTGCTCTACCTTGGAACGTGTTCCCTCTGGCGGCACCATCACCACCAGTTCGTCTCTGGTCTTGAACAAATTGGCCATAGCCTCTACCATACTCAGTTTTTTGGTTCTTCCATCCTTCGGGCGGCGGTCAATACCTATTCCCCCCATTGGACGAATAGCAATATTCAATGGGAAACGCATCCACTCCCTCTTAATGGCAAAACGCAGTTTCACCCCTACTTGTCGGCATCCCTCTACCGCGAATACGAGATCCCAATTTGTCGTATGAGGAGCTGCCAATGCTACGGACCTTTTCACTTGCTCCAGATCTACTTCCTCATGTACATTCATTGTCCAGCCTTTTAGCCAGAACAATAATCTAAATATTAACCTGATCATAATTGATAATAATATAATTGACACAGGGCGATGCCCTGTGCTATTTTTCCTATTCTAGGGTGATGTCCTGTGCTATTTTCCTATTTTAGGGCGAAGCCCTACCTTCTTTTCTCAACTCACCGAAGGTGAATCTCAACAGCGAAGCGCTCAACCAGCGGTGCAAGCCGCCTCAACAAAGTGTTATAGATCACCTAACTGTGGACGAATAACGACTTCCTCTACACAAGAACGATCCGATAGGATATATGATGCATAAACCACATCGGCTACATCTTCCGGTTTACTGAAGCGATCTTCTGGCAACTCTACGCCATCCCAGCTCGCCGTATAGGTTGCTCCTGGCATAATAGAGGTTACCTTAATATTATGAGGCTTCAACTCTTCCCTTAGACATTTAGACAATCCCATCATCGCATGTTTAGAAATGGCATAGGTCCCTCCATTCGGGTAAGCCATAATTCCGGCTACGGATGCAATATTGAAGATATGTCCTTCTTGACGCTCTTTCATGCCTTTAATAAACCCTCTTGAAAGATAGTAAGCACTATACAAATTGGTTTGCATCACCATTTCCAATACGCCATCCTCTTCTTCATGAATCGCTCCTGGTACAAATACCCCCGTATTGTTCACCAGAATATCCACCTCTTCACCTGTTTGGAGAACAAAATCAATAAACTTCATCGCCTCTTCCTTCTTTGAAAGGTCAGCCGGTTGTGCATAAACTTTAATACCATAGGTACTTTCCACCTCTGTTTTCAGTGCCATAAGGTCTTGCTCGTTACGGGCACAAACTGCTACAGCATGTCCTGCCTGCGCAAACTTATGAATGATGGCTTTCCCAATACCCTTGGTTCCTCCTGTTACTACAATCATGATTTATGTTTCCGTTTTAATACCAATATTTTTAAGGTAGAAGGTAAGAAGTAATCGATAAAACATAAGCCCTTTAACCTTCCACTCCAATGATTTCGCCCCGAAGGTAATGTAAAATGCCTACAAATCCTCAATATCTACATGAGGTCACATGGAAACCCCATGGAGAATTCCACTGATTCAGGACGTTAAAAAAATACAAAGCTTTTCCTCCTATGTCAGGAAACTTATTAAAACTTTTGATTGACATGGAAGTTCTTATAATATTGCAATACCTTGATCATATTGTACACCGTATGATTTTGGCATACAATAGAACTACACTAGCTTCTGCTAGCACTAATAGCTAAAAAATGAAAGCCTTAGGAAAGTATATTATTTTTATGGGAAAGCTGTTCCGAAATAGGGAGCCGCTAAAAGTATATTTGTCTCGTATGATGGACGAGTGCATTATGGTGGGGAATAATTCTATCATGATTGTCTCTATCATAGCCTTCTTTGTGGGTGCGGTAATCGTCCTACAAATGGATAATGCCCTGGACTCTCCATTTATTCCTATCTCTATTATTGGTTTTGCCGAAAGAGAAATGGTCGTATTAGAATTTGCCCCTACCGTAACGGCGATTATTCTGGCCGGAAAAGTAGGCTCCAATATTGCCAGTGAGCTAGGGACCATGCGAATTTCAGAACAAATTGATGCGCTTGAAGTCATGGGGATTAACTCTGCCTCTTACTTGGTACTTCCAAAAATTGTAGCCGGTATCATTATGTTTCCACCATTGGTCATTTACTCTGCATTCTTGAGTATATTAGGTGGGTATGTACTTGTTATGCTTACCGGACTCATGTCTGTAGCAGACTACTTCTACGGTTTGCGTATGGAGTTCGATCCCTTTACAGTTCCTTTTGCCTTGATCAAAGCAATTGTTTTTGGATTTATTGTTACTTCTATCTCTGCCTTCAAAGGATTTTATACCAAAGGAGGAGCATTGGAAGTAGGGCAATCTTCTACTTCTGCCTTTAATAGCAGCAGTATCCTTATTTTGGTTGCAGACTTGTTACTTGCCAAGTTATTACTCTAATACACTGGCAGTTTCAACATCAAACCATGAAATAAGCACTTCAGGAAACTCAGATCAACCAATATGATTCAGATTGAAAATATATCCAAGAGCTTTGGAGACAAGGATGTTCTTAAGAATGTCAGCGCAAAATTTGAGAAAGGAAAAACCAATATGATTATTGGTGCCAGTGGTACTGGTAAGAGTGTATTGCTTAAATGTATTGTAGGCCTTATACAGCCCGACGAAGGCAAAGTACTCTTTGATGGTAGAGATTTTTATGAATCAAACATAGATACGCAAAAGCAGATTCGACGTGAAGTTGGAATGCTTTTTCAAGGAGGGGCTCTTTTCGACTCCAAAACCGTAGAGGAAAACGTTCGATTCCCTTTGGACATGTTGACAAACATGTCTGCCAGCGAGAAGAAAGAACGTGTATTCTTCTGTCTAAAAAGAGTAGGGCTAGAAAATGCAGCTGATAGAAAACCTGCGGAGATTAGCGGAGGAATGCAAAAGCGAGTAGGTATTGCAAGGGCGATCGTGATGAACTCCCAATACCTATTCTGTGATGAGCCTAACTCCGGGTTGGACCCTCAAACCTCATTGATGATCGATAATCTTATTCAAGAGATTACTCATGAGTATAATCTAACGACCATTGTCGTTTCTCACGATATGAACTCCGTAATGGAAATTGGAGAATACATTATGTATATCCATCAAGGACATAAAGTTTGGGAAGGGAACAATAAGGAAATTCTAGATGCCAAAAGTCCTGAGTTACAAGAATTCCTTTTCGCTAACAACCTGGTTAGGAAGTTTAAAGAAGAAAAAAGTAGATAGTCACCTTTAAATGAAACTATCCCTAGATTTTCATTGTATTATCTTGGGATACATAAATGATTATCAGACTATCAGGCAAACGATCATGGGATTAGAGAAGTTAATCAAGCCATTTAATGAGGAATTCAAAGACGATACGATCTGTGAATTCGAACAAGGAGCGTGCTTATTTTGTGAGAACAAAAAGAAGTGCTGTAAAAAGTATAAAAAGAAAGGGAAGTACTGTAAAAAGTGCCCAAAAATATAAAACGTTCGTAGCGTATGCTACGAACGTTTTATATTTTTATTTCTCTTTCATATGAATGTCCATTTGTGGATAAGGAATGCTAATTCCTTGCTCATTAAATGCCGCAAATAGCTTTTTGTTGGTGTCAAAATATACACCCCAATAATCCTCCTTCTTCACCCATGCCCTTACCGCAAAGTTGACAGAACTGTCGGCAAACTGGTTCAGGCCAATAAAGACTTCAGGGTCTTTCAATACTCTGTCATCAGACTGAACTACCTCTCTAATCACTGCCTGAACTTTCTCCATATCATCATCGTAACTCACTCCAATCGTCCAGTCCACTCTCCTTTTTTCTTCTCTTGAATAATTAATCAATGACCCATTTGAGAGTGGTCCATTAGGAATAATGATAACCTTGTTATCTGCCGTATTAAGAATGGTTACAAAGATTTGTATTTCCTTGACCGTTCCGGAGTAACCTTGCGCCTCTATAAAATGTCCCACCCTAAACGGTTTAAAAATAAGAATCATCACTCCTCCAGCAAAGTTCTGCAAGGTACCTGACAAGGCCATACCCACGGCCAAACCAGCCGCACCTAGTATCGCGACAAAGGATGTCATCTCGATACCCATAGTACTTAAAACCGCTATCCCCAGTAATACCTTCAGCAGGGTATTGATTAAGCTGATTAAGAAAGGACGAACACTAACATCCAGTTGAGAGTTTTCCATTCGTTTCTTAATGATATTGGTAATCAGCTTTACGGCCCACAAGCCAATCACCAGGACAATTACCGCCCCAATCAATTTCAGACCATATTCGGTACCAATATCCACCAACTTCTGCATTAGTTTCTCTATATCGTTCATAGTTCTTCGGATTATTGTATAATGAGTGTATTATTTAGAATCCAAGAAAGATAAGGAATCAATAGCAGGATCAAAAATGTCAAAAATCATCTAACAAGACATTATCCTTAGAAACCTAAGGGTATAAAAAAACCTCCATTCCTGGAGGCTCTTTTATTCGTTTGTTCATTTGCTCAGCCTAAAAAATCGAACAAGGTTCTTGATCTTTCTTTTTATGCCATCAAGTCCAAAAAATCTTTTCTCGCTCAAAAAGTTCTCGACTTGGCATAAACTGTTCTTTTATCCAATAGTAGTCATATAAGTCGCAACATTCTAGTTGCATGGTTAAACAGGAAAAGAGCTTTCATCTTTTGCTCGTATCATCCGTGCTTTCAATAAGTTATACAGACTAAAATGGATTCACCCTACCACTTTTTTAACTTTTTTTAGAAATAGTGATTTCTACACTATTTGCGGCATCACTACTTTTCCATCAACAGAGAGTAGGTCATCGGCAACTTATCTCCATGGTGTTTGATTCTATATTGGCTCTCTCCAACTTGTTCTGTATGGGCAAAGCAATCATAAGGAGAGTAATCAAACTCCTCAAAGTGCTTTAGTTGTAATCCTTGTTTCAGCAGACTTCCGATGACCTCTGATAAACTGTGATTCCAGCTCACCGAATTATTGGAAATAGGTGCATCCGGATCAGCATAAGTCCCTTCGGTTAGTTCTACGATAGGTTCCGATTTAAAGTACCTGTAATCAACATTCTTAAAATGATCATCAAACATCCATACGACAGGATGAAACTCTACAAAGACAAATTGCCCTCCTGGTTTGAGGTATTGCTGAACAATCGCAGCCCAACGATCCATATCTGGCAACCAACCTATCGTGCCATAGGAAGCAAAGACTATGTCAAACTGCTTATTCAGGTGTTCAGGAAGGGTATATAAATCACAGCAAATAAAGTCAGCGTCCAGCGATAGTTCTTCTGCCAGTCCTTTAGCCGTTTCAATGGCCTTATCAGAAAGGTCTACCCCGGTAACTTTAGCGCCCATACGTGCCATAGACAAGGAGTCTTGCCCAAAATGACATTGTAAGTGCAACACCTCTTTTCCTTTAAGGTCTCCCAATAAATCCAGCTCAATTTGTTTTAGAGAATTCTCTCCCTTTAAGAAGTGCTCCTGCCTGTAAAAATCAGAAGTTAAATGATGGGTAGTTTTATCGTTCCACAGTTTTCGGTTGATCTCAAGGTAACGGCTTTCCGCCGCTTTCCTTTTGTCTGAATTGTCCATTTTATTCTTTTTTAATCTTTATTACTTACACAAAACGAGCAAATTAAATAATTATTTCGTGAAGTCTTTATGAACCATTCCTCTAAAAAAAAGCTACCCCAATGCATTGCAAAGGGGCAGTCTCTAGAAACCTATTAAACTAACTAATCGGATAGGCAATCTTTCGATCACCTAAACTATATCTTATATATCTATGACGATTTATCTATTCTTTGGGAATGCCTCATTTACTTAAGTGAATGAGTATTCATTTACAAATGTAATACTTTTGTCATATATGAACAAACTCTCTCTCATTTTTTTCATATATCCTTGTTGATCACTCCATTTTCCTATGAAACAAGCAAAATTCCTACATGCCTGAATAAGGCTTAACATGTATTAAAGAAAGGTAAACACCAATCCTCAAAAGGTTCTTTAAATTAAAAAATGGAAGGTTCAAACTCATTGATAACCCATTACCAACTAACAAGTCATGCCTATATATAAAGTCCTTCCTCAACTACTTACTGAAACAATACATTTCATTGTATTATAAATCGAATGGTGTGACTTATTCCTCACAACCCAATGAAAATAACCCCTGAATCCAATGACTAAAAAATATATCAGCATCCTACTCCTAACGCTTATCCATTGGCCTTTACTTTTTGCACAAACCAACAATACCATAATTGAAAAAGGGGAAACTTTATACCAACAAGGGGCTTATCGAGAAGCCATTACATTATTATCTACTCATTTATCCACCCTTCCGGAGGATACTATAGCCTTACAAATCAGGGGCAATTGTTACTGGGAAATAGCTGCTTTTGATAGCGCCCAAATAGATTACCTAACTATACTACAGCTAGCCCCCAACAATGCCGATGTCCATTATAACCTCAGTGGATTACTGGAACTACAATCAGATTTGAATGGTGCGTTGTATCATATGGAGCAATATGTTTTGCTGCTGCCTGAGGATCCCAATGGACATGCCCGCAAGGGAATGCTCTTACACCTGTCAGGAAAAACTGAAGAAGGACTAGAACTACTGGAAAAAGCCGTTACCATGGACGGACAAAACATTATGCCTTTATACTTGCTGGCATGGGTTAACTACGATCAAGGACATTTGGAGGAGACCATCAAGTGGGCACAGCAAGCCAAAACCATTGCCCCTCTGAATAGCAGTATGTACATTGTTGAAGGATTAGCCTACTTTGATCAAAAAGACTACACAAAAGCAGCCGATGAATTTGAACAAGCCTTTACGTTAACAGATGACATCTCACATTTAGCGATGAAAGCCCAGGCACTCATTATGTCTCGTACTCCAGAGGAAGTTTTCTACTACAACAATGAGCAGCATATACTCTTTAAGGATATTCATGCCAAAAACCTAAAACAACTGTCCCAATGGAGTGAGCATCGGAGAGGAAAATACTCTTATAAACAATTAAGTAAAAAGTTTAAAAACAGCCCTTTAAGCTTATCGCTGGATGAGTACTTTATGTTATACTACGGATATGCCAATACCAAAGCCTATGCTCCTTACAGCATGCAAGACAATGAAATGCAAGCAGCCTTCCAAAAGGGCGATTATCAACTTTGCATTAAAATAGGTGAAGAACTCATCGATCGAGAACCACTCAATGGCATACGAAAGTATGAAACATTGGCCCTTGCTTACTTTGCAGAAAAAAACACAGAGAAATTCGAAAAATACATGCAAATCTATCAGGGCTTTCTCAATGGAATTATGGCCACTGGCACCGGCTATAATGAAGACCAAGCCCTATTAGTGATTTCTGCCCATGACGAATATGATATTGTGCGTAACCTAGGGTACTCCTCTGTCACTCAAGAGCTTCTTCACTTAAAAGGCCATCGCTATGATTTATTATTCCTTGAGGATGAACAAGGAGAATCTCGCTCCCTATACTTCAATATTGATAAGCCCTTTACACACCTCAGTGAGCAATTCATGAAAAAGAAAAAGTAAGTCTACACTTCACAGAAATATTTAAAGCAATAATCATTTAACTATTTATAGATCCGTCTATATTTGCTTCTATAAAAGTTCAAAACTTATCAATTTGACACCAAATATGAATCACGCTGAAGAAATTGCAAAAGTAAAGGCGCAAGCAGCCAAAGAAGGACGTGCGTTTATTATGCGTCCAGACGCAGAACAAGATGAGATGCACAAAAATGTCTTGTTTGTTGCTGAATTTGATGGTAAAGAGGAGCTATTCGATGCTTTCTTTTACACATTAGAAGAAGAGTTTTTTGCGAATATCTTTGAAGATGCAGTACAAGAGGTTATTCAACAAAAGCCTGAGTACGCTGAGATGGATTTCAACGCAGAAGAAGGCCCTCACCTGGAATTAATGGACGGTATTGTTGATGCATTAGCCAAAGACGAGGATTATCAAGTTTCTGAGTTCTATGAAATGGATGAGTTTGCTGCTGAAATTGGCGTAGGGTTAGATGTTTGTCTTAACCGTGAAGAAATCACAGAAAAAGACATCGCTGACTTCATTGAGAAGTTCAAGAAAAATGGCGGAGAAGTAGAGTTGGATGACACAAGACGTTCTTTCGATTTCGAATAGTTCAAATAGAGAAAGGGTGAAGGATAAAAGATAATAGTTCTTTCATCCTTTATTCCTGCGTCAGGGCGACCACAAGGATCGCCCTTCATTTTTTATTCATAGACTTCTTCTGCCGACAACTCTTGCAAAAACTGACGTAGACTTTCATCCTGCGAAAGTCCTAGTTTTTTTCTCAAACGGTGTCGGGCAACCTTGACGCTGTTAATAGAAATCCCCAATGTCACGGCAATATCCTTAGAAGAAAGCTGCATTCTATACAAATAGCAAAGCCTTAAATTAGTCTCTGTCAAGTCAGGAAACTGCGTTTTCAAAGCCTTAATAAAGTTCTTGTGTACCTCACTAAACAAGACATTAAACTGCTCCCAATCCTTATCCAACTGAAAACTATCATCAATCTGTCCTATCAAGCCCTTTAAAGCACTCCTTGCTGTTTCCTGTTTTCGTTCCATCTGTTTCAATGCATCCCTTAAGCGCTTCAATAGTTCATTTTTGTGAATGGTGTGTAAGGTATGTGTCATCAATTCTTTTTCACGGAATGAGAGTTGCTCCTCTAACTGACTCTGTACCAATTCTCTATTTTCTTGCTCTGCCGCCAGTAGCAACTTTCCTTTTCGTATCGCTTTTCTCTTCTCTTCTTCCAACTCTTCGGTACGTTGCTTTACCAATCGATTAAGACGCTGCTGTTGTCTTCTTTCCACCCCCAACTTCCAACGGTAAAAAGAAAAGAGTGTTATAATCACAATACCAATCACCAGGCCTGCAAACCAAGGTGTCTGCCAAAAAAATGGCTCAACCACTACTCTGATGGTCTTTACCTTATCTGGCCAATTTCTTGTATCTATAGTCGCTTTTACTTCTAAAGTATAAGTACCTGGTGCCAAGTTCGTATAAGATGCAGTACGTTGGTTGCCTACATAGTTCCATTGCTTATCAAAGCCTTTTAGACGATAAGCATAGCGCATTTTATCGTTATAAAGATAGTTCATTGCCGAATAGGTAATCGAGAATGCTTTCTCTTCTGGCTTCAAAACAATCTTCTCCATTTGAGTCAACTGTCTTGGTAATGTGGTTTCCTCTCCCCCGATACCTACTTCCTGATTAAACACCTTCAACTTGGTCAATTGCACCTCTGGAGTAACATTTCCTTGCGGTTCGTCTGAAGGATCAATAATATTGACACCTTCCACTCCTCCAAATAGTAAACGCCCATCCTTTAATTTCACTGCTGCATTTCGATTGAAACGTCCACTTTGCAGACCATCCTCCTCTGTAAAAGCACTATGTTCCATCGTCATTGGATTAAAGTCCATTACTCCCCTGCCTGTTCCCATCCACAAATGATGTGCATCGTCCTCCACGATACTATATACCATATTATTGGGTAATCCTTCTTCATCAGAAAAAGACTCAAACTTTCGGGTCGTTCGGTTAAAGCGAAATACTCCTCCCCCAAAAGTTCCTACCCATAAGTTCAGCGCATTATCCTCAGTAATACACAATATTCCCTTAGACGTATTATTATTAAAAATAGGCAGGTGATACACCTCAAAGCGTTTGGTTTTTCGGTCAAATCGATTCAGCCCATAAAACGTTCCTATCCAAATATCTCCCCTCACATCCTCATAGATGGAGCGTATCTCTCCGTTACTTAATGTCCCCTCTCGATCATCGGCCGTATAATGTTCAAAGTATTTATTCTTTGGATCAAAAACAGAGATTCCTTTATCCGTTCCGGCCCACACTTTACCTTCCTGATCTACCAAAACCTCCCATACATTATCATCTACAATACTATTGGTATTTCCTGCCGCATACTGATAGCGTGTAATCTTGCCAGTAGCAACCTCTAAATGAGCTAACCCACCTCCATACGTTCCCACCCAAATATTTCCTTGAGCATCTTCATCCAATGACAAGATATTATTACTACCCAATGTATTTGGGTCTGAAGAGCTAAAACGATAATTAGTAAAAGACATCATATCAGGACGAAAACGATCCAAACCCTCTCCATCCGTTCCAATCCACCAATCGTCATTCTTACTTTCATAGAGTGCTGTAATATTTTTCCCTGAAATGGTCGAAGAATGAAAGCATTCTTGTGTCAATAACTGAAAGCGTTCCTGAGGATTGTAAATAAATGCTCCACTAGCGAACGCCCCAATCCAGATATTCCCTTCCCGGTCTTCCATCAAACTTAGCAGGGCTTTCGTATCCATACGGCTACTGGAAAACCCTAAGCGTTCTTGCCGCTTTTGCTTTCTATTCCAGATAAATACTCCTTCCTGCTCCATTCCTATCCACAACAAACCACTTCGGTCAATCATTAAGGAAAGCACTGAACCTCTTCCTCCAATTACCTCTACTAACTTCTTTTGAAGCTTTTTATGCTTCATATCATACTGGTATAACCCATTCAAATAAGTACCGATCCACAACTTGTCTCCATCCATTTGTAAACTACGTACTTCTAGTTCAGGTAATCCTATCAACTTTGCTTCTCCATTTTTGTACTGATAAATACCTGCACTTGTCCCTACCCAAACCTCTCCATTATTCCCTATACTCAATGCTTGAATGGCATTTCCTTGAAATACCTCCGTAACAGACTGAAAGGTATCAGACTCCTCTTCATAGTAAAATAAACCACCACTTACTGTACCAACCCACACAGCCCCCTGTTGATCTTCCATAATAGCTCTGATGTCATGTTGTAAGCTATCCTCAAAGTTATTATAGACTACAAAAGTATCTTTCTCTCGATTGTAGCGATTCAACCCAGCATGAGTACCTATCCACAACCGTTTCTTGCTGTCTTCCAACAATACCCTTACAGCATTAAAACTCAAGGTACCTGGCTCACTCCCTTTTTTATAGGTTTCCATTTCATACCCATCATAACGATTAAGTCCATCATCTGTCCCCAGCCATATGAAACCTTGATAATCTTGGGCAATGCAATAAATATCATTTTGGCTCAACCCATCTGTTGCTGTTAACTTTTTGAGTTGGGCATATTGCGCATATGTAAAAGAAGTCAGAATCGATAAAATCCCTACTAGAAATGATTGTTTGAGAAGCATGTTGTTATCGGCATTTGGTAAAGACAAGGTGTGTATAAAAATAATATAAAATAATAATCAAACAGTACAACACCTTATTCTGCAATAAAGTAAATTTTCAAAATAAAAACCTGAGTTAAATGAATTAATAGCGTTTTAACAGCTCCTTAACCTGTATTTGGGGGTGTATCCCCTATTTTTTTCTACGTAACACCTTTCTTAGGGGGAAAATAAGGTATTTAAAGGTCACTGTATCCCCTTATTTGTACCCCCTTTTTTCAGTGATTTATTCATAACAGGTATCCCTAATTGTACCCCGTTAACATTTGTACAGCTGTTTTTTAGCATCGTAGATTGTGTGAACAAACAACAAGTGGCAGTAACATCAACCATCCCAATCGTTGCGTAATGTTTTCTCGCCTGCCACTTTATTATTCACATATTTATTTTACCATTCCTTAAAATGAAAATGAAAAACAACACATGGTGGAGTGGGGCTTTTACCGCTTTATTGATGCTATTCTCCCTAATAGGAGCAGAAGCACAAATCAACTCGGGTAGCCCGTATTCTACAGCAGATCATGAAAAACAAATCATCGGGTATGTCCCTAACTGGGATGCCTGGAAAGGACAGGACTTCAACATTCCTAAGGGAGCCTACAATCACTACAATATTGATTACTCCCAGTACACCATTCTAAACTTCTCTTTCTTTGGGGTAGCAGTTGATGGCTCCATGCACAGTGGAGACCTTAGAAATAAACAGATCTATCAGGATGGGCAAATCCAGCAACCTGACGATCTACTTCACCCAGACCCTTACAGTAGCCATGATCAGGCGATGGTATTAGGAGTGCCTCAAGAATTCTGGGGATGGGATGACATCCTATATGACCTGGGCTATGAACCGAATCCAAACGGTGCTTATCTGGGGTGGGTAAAACCCGCTTCTGGTGAAACAGGACAGTGGCCTTTGGTAGAGTATGTACAGCCTAGTATGATTAAATTGGCACATGACAATGGTGTTAAGGTTATGGCTTCCATCGGTGGATGGTCCATGTGTAAGCACTTCCCTGAAATGGCTGCTGATCCAATCAAGAGAGCTCGTTTCATTCAAGACTGTATCACTTTGGTTGAAGATTACGGCTTTGATGGTATCGACATTGACTGGGAATACCCGGGACCATTCTCAGGTATGAACTTTACTGGTACTGAAGCAGATTATCACAATTTCACAGTACTAATGCAGGAAATCCGTGAAGCCATTGGTCCAGATCGTTTGGTTACTGCTGCCTTTAGTGCAGTACCTTCCAAGCTGAAAGACCTAGAATGGGAAGAGCTGGATAAAGTAATGGACTACTATAATATGATGAGTTATGACTTCCATGGTGGGTGGTCCAATATCGCAGGACACAACTCTCCTCTATATCCATACCCTGGTGAGGAATGGGGAGACTTCTCATGGCATACCACATTCTCTTATATGGTAGACTCTTTGGGTATCAACTCCGAAAAAGTCAACATGGGTATGGCCTTCTATGGTCGTGGTGTTATCACGGAAAGCACTCCAGGAGTCAATGCTCCTACTGTTAAGAAACAAGTAAGTTTCTCTGTAGATGGTCCTGTAATGTCAGCAGCTGACATGAACAACTGGACAGCAACAGAAGGATCTCCTTATTACACGCAAATTAGAGATGCCCTTGCTGGAGGTGGATGGACTCGTCACTGGGACGATATTGCCAAAGTTCCTTATATGACGAAATCTGAAAATGGATTCCATTATTTCACTAGTTATGACGATGAGGAATCTATTAAACTAAAATCCGAGTACATTACAGACAATAACGCAGGTGGTGTGATTATCTGGGAAGTATTCACAGACTGGAAAGTAGGTCCTGAAACAAGTAAAGTAGGTACCTATCCTTACTGCCCGGATACCAAGCCAGAGCTAGCACACGTAGTCAACAAGGTATTTGCTGAAAACGCAGGCCCTGTTAACCCTGCTCCTGTAGTTAGTATATCGGCCCCGACTTCTGTAGAGCAAGAAAGCTTGGAAGCGATTAGCTTCAGTGCTACCATTACTGATGATGTCGCTATTGCCAATGTTACCATTTCAGTGAATGGCACGGCTGTTACTCCTTCGGTTTCGGGTGATGTATACAGTGCGACATTTACACCTTCTGCTTATGGAGAGCAAGCAATCGAAGTTACTGCAACGGATGACCAAGGAAAGAGTACAACACGTACTGCTAAAGTGAACGTGATAGATCCTACAGTACCAAACGTTGCGCCTACCGTAAGCATTACTGCTCCTGCTGATCAAGCCGTGATTACACAAGAAAGTCTTGGAGCTATCAGCATTAGCGTAGATGCCAACGATACCGATGGAACTATTGATACGGTACGTATAGAAGTAAACGGTCAGGTATTTGAAGGTAGCACAGCAAGCTGGACGCCTTCTACATTCGGTGCCTATACCATCTCTGCTTATGTAGTAGATAATGAAGGCGCTTCCGCTATGGCTACAATCTCTGTAACCGTAGAAGAGGAAGTGGTAGTGGTTCAACCTGGTTGCGATGCTCCTGCATACGAAGGGTACCCTAGCATTTATAATTCAGGTGATGTAGTAAGCTACAATGGTTCACTTTACGAAGCTCAGGTCAACAACCTTTACAATGTAACGCCAGGTACTGCAGATCACTGGTGGAAACCACTAGGACCTTGCGAGGATGATGGAACGATTGACCCTGTTGCTCCTTCTGTAAGCCTTACATCTCCAGCTACAGGCAGCGTAGAAGTGGAAACACTGCCATACAGCATTACGCTAGCATCAGAAGCTACGGATACGGATGGAACGATTGCATCAGTAGTCTATACGGTAAATGGCACTGAAGTACCTGAAGGATCATATGAGATTACATCTTACGGAGCCTACAACATCGAAGTAACAGCTACAGACAGTGATGGACTGACCGCTACCGATGCAGCAACCATTACGGTGACAGCACCTCAAGCAGGTACACCTCCAACAGTATCCCTAACTTCTCCAGCTACAGGAAGCATGGAAGTAAGTAGTCTTCCGTATACCTTGACACTTGACGCTTCAGCAACGGATACAGATGGTAGCATTACTTCCATTACTTATACTGTAAATGGTGTAGACGCTACCGATGGAGACTATACAGCGGCTGCTTACGGAGATTATGTCATTGTCGTAACCGCTACTGACAATGACGGAATGACTGCTACAGATCAAGCAACAGTAACACTTACTGAGCCTGTACAAACAGGTGGTTGTGATGCTCCAGAATATGAAGGATATCCTACGATCTACAACTCAGGTGATCAGGTAAGTTATAATGGTATGTTGTATGAGGCACAAGTAAACAACCTTTACAATGTAACACCTGGTGCTGCTGACCATTGGTGGAAACCTCTAGGACCTTGTCAATCCGGTCCGGTTGGCCCTACCGTAAGCCTTACTTCTCCTGCAGAGGGTACTGTCGAAACAGCTAACCTTCCATATACCTTATCATTGGCGGCAACTGCTTCAGATAGCGATGGTACTGTGACTTCTTTGACTTACACAGTCAACGGTGTAGATGCTGCAGCCGGAGATTTCCAGGCAGATACTTATGGAGACTATGTTGTTATAGCTACTGCAACCGACAATGACGGAATGACTGCTACGGATCAGGTTACGGTAACACTTCTAGCGCCACAACCAAAAGCTCCAACGGTTACACTATCGACCTCAGTAAGCGGTACCGTGAACGTAGAAAGCCTTCCTTATACTTTCAGCATTGGTGCTACCGCTAATGACGAAGATGGTACGATTGCTTCTATCACTTACACCGTAAATGGAGAAAGTGCTACAGAAGGTGACTACACGGCAACTGCCTTTGGAAACTACGTGATTGTAGTAACTGCTACAGACAACGATGGCCTAACTGCAACAGACCAAGCAAGTGTTACCGTTGCTGAACAAGGATCAACAGTTGAGTGTCCTTACGCTGACTGGGACAGCAGCCTGGACTATACACAAGGTACGAAAGTCAATTACAATGGAGACATCTATCAGGCTAAATGGTATGCCAACAAAGGAGTCCTGCCAACGGCTGGAGACCCTTGGGAGTCAACTGGAGAAGTTTGTGGAAAAGGAGGTCTAGGTGATGAAGTTCCTGTAATCACTTTCCTTCAGCCTAGTGGAGACACTTATACGGCACTAACTACCGTACAGGTTGAAGTAAGTGCTACAGATGAAAACGGTACGGTAAGTGACGTGAATATCACTGTTGATGGACAAACAAGTAACGGAAATCTAGTGAACTTCACTCCTGCCGCTTACGGTTCTTACCTAGTAGCTGTCTCTGCAACCGATGCTCAAGGAAATACAGTTACAGCCAACAAAACATTGTTGTTTACGCAAAGCTCAGTGAATGACATCAATCCTGACGGTAGTATCAACCTAACCGGGCCGTTCGCTCCTGCCCCTACAGGCGCACAACGTATCGTTGGATATGTTCCTACTTGGAAAGGAAGCCCTGGAGACTTGGATTACAGCAAAGTTACTCACGTTAATGTTGCCTTCCTGATGTACGAGATGAAAGCTGGTGCAGCGTATACTGACGCTGACTTCGCTACAGGTAATTACGATCCTAAAGAACTACACCTATTGGATTCTTTGTTGCCTATCATCGAAGCTAAAGCACATGCACAAGGCGCTACGGTATCCATCGCTGTCGGTGGAGCAATTGACTACGGCTTCCTAAAACTAATGGAGCAATACAGAGACAACCCTGCCATGATTGACGTACTTGCTGATGACTTGATCGACTTTGTTGATCAATATAACCTGGACGGTATCGACCTTGACCTAGAATGTTGGTGGCAAGACCCTGCTATCCCAGGAACAGCTGAGCAAGGAGGTAGAAAAAGAGGTATTGACAAATGGAATGAGAACGTAGATCAAGGGGCACACCCTGCCGCTTACGGCATGACACTTCTAGCGAAAAAGCTAAGAGCAAAACGCCCTGACTTATTGCTTTCTGCAGCGCTATTTGCTACGCCTTGGTACGGTAACAACTATGATGCAGATGTAGCCGCTTACTTAGACTATATCGGCCTGATGACGTATGACTTCACAGGCTCATGGGATGATTCTCCAATCGGTCCTCACGCTTCCCTGTATACCGTAGACAATAGCCTTTACGACAAAGCTTCTGCTGACAACCCTATCTACTCTTCTGAGGTTGCCTTGGAATACTGGAGTGGAGACTGGGCGACATGGCAAGGGTCTGGACACGGAGTAGCGAAGAACAAACTGGCAATTGGCGTTCCATTCTATGGATATGACCTATCCCTAAGCAAGAAAGATGCTGGACAAGGCACTAATGGATTCTACTTTATAGGGTATGATGAGATCCTTAGCCTTTACCCTGATGCTGCTACGTCTTATGATCCAAACGATCCAAACCAACTGAATGGATTTGTAGGAGCTGAGGACGGTAGAAAGATCTACTATGAAACACCTAAGGGGGCTGCCGCTAAGGTAACTTATGCCAAAAACAATGGCCTGCAAGGAACGATTATTTGGGAGCTTACATTTGATGTGACTGACCCATCTAAATCACTACTGACAGCCATGAATAATGCCCTTTATGGTAGTGCCCGTTTTGCAGAACAGCAAATTGTATCTCCTCAATTGGATGTGAAGTTCTACCCGAACCCATTCAGTGAACAAACACAGGTACAGCTGAACCTTTCACAGCAAACGGAAGTAAGCGTAGTACTTTACAACCTACAAGGCAGTATCGTAAAACGTATACAGAAGTCACTGGACAAAGGAATGCAAAGCATCGCCATTGATGGCAGCAAATTATCTTCCGGTGTTTACCTAATGAGCGTACAAGCTGGAAACAGCCGACAAGTACAAAAATTAATCAAGCAATAAGAGAGTACATATTTCTGAAGTAATTATGAAAAAAGACCGAGGATTTTCCTCGGTCTTTTTTATTTATCTCTTCCTTAAGGTAAATTGTTGAGGCAGCTTACGCTGCTTGTTGAATCGTTGAATTTCACCTTCGGTGAGTTGATTTGAGTTGAACTGTTGATTGAAATATGTACTGATACTCATACAACATATCAACTCGAATCAAGACGCCATGTAATGGAGCGAAGCTCAATTCAACGAATCAACGATTCAACAACTACTGTTTTTCAAGCAGGTCTGCCACCGTCTTATTCTCCAGAATCTTCAAGGTCTCATCCCTTACCTCTATCATTACCCTTTTAAGCGTACAGTTTACCTCATCCTGACAATCGTCACAAGGCTCATAGTAGTTAAGGCTCACACAAGGCAATAAGGCTATAGGCCCTTCGATCTTGCGAAGGATTTCAGATAAGGGTACATCTTTCGGTTCCTTAATCAGGTAGTAACCTCCACCCTTTCCTTTTTTACTTCCCAGAATACGCCCCTTTCGCAATTCCAATAATATACTCTCCAGAAACTTCTGTGAGATATGTTCTGAATTGGCAATTTCACTGATCAGCACAGGCCCTTCCCCATATTTACTGGCAAGGTGCTTCAGTGCCCTAAGGGCATATTTTGTTTTTTTGGAGAGCATATCCTTTAACTATATTTTTAATAAAGCCTCAAAGAAGCCTAAGTTCTTTTCCTTGTTTTTGATAACTAAGGTAGGAATACTTATGTTATTCACCAATAGTTTCTCTGTCGTACTTCCCAGTAAGGTTGCTGCTATTGTTGAACGACCTCTGGAGCCCATAACAATAATATCTGCATCCTCTACCAAAGCTATATTAAAGATAATCTTGGCTCCTTTAGAGTTCGTCTGATCAAAGTGAACCCTAAAATCTATAGATAGGTCCTCTGCATCCATAGTCTTCAATAAGTTCTGGAAACGTTTTTCAGCATGCTCCTTCAAAATATTCGCATATTCCTCTGGACTTTTTCCTGAAGTATGGTACCCCGTTGGTAACTTCGTAATATGCAAGCAAGTTAAAGAAGCATTGGACTTCCTGCAGAAGTTAATTGCCGACTTCAATGCTCTTTGAGACATCTCATAGAAATCAATTGGCAATAAAATCTTATTTACCCCAGAGGCAGGAACTTCTGTTAAGGTCAATACCGAGCAAAGAGAACGTCTCGTCAGGCGACGGGCTTTCGTACCAGTACCATCTCCGATTTTCTTCTTACCTATCACAATGATATCACAAGACTGCTCCTTACTTACACGCTGAATCTGAGCGACAGGTTCCCCTTCTGTAATTTCATAAGCAATCGCATAATGATCAGCTGCATTCTCGGAAGCCTGAGCAACCGTATCCTTCATTTGCTGCAAGATCTTATCATGTTGTTTTTTACTTCTCTTCAGGCTGTTTTCGGAAGCAACGTGCAATAAGATGATTTTTTTTATGTCCATGGATTTCGATATCCTCAACGTATATCGAATCAGATTCAGGTCCATCTCAGAAAGATCTAGTGCGACCAGTATTGTTTGAAGTTCATTCATGGCACTGATAGGTTTAACTACTCAACTTTTAGAAATACCAACAGTTAACGCTGGAGTAGGCAGCGTTAAAACGTATTATATAAAAAATAGATTATTAATTATCCGCACTTATCATAGCTCGGAATAAAGTTCTTAGTTTCGTCTCGGCTTTGTGAGCTGCTTCCAAGATTTCTTTAATGACTACGGGCTTCAGGTGATCAGGAGAACAAAGGTCCGTTATCACTGAAACGGCAAATACAGGAAGATTCATATGTTTAGCCACAATAACTTCTGGAACTGTCGACATCCCAACAGCATCACCTCCAATAATTCTGAGGTAACGGTATTCTGCTCTAGTTTCCAGATTTGGTCCCGGTACAGAAGCATAAACTCCTTCTTGCAAGGTAATGTTATGTTCCTTAGCAACTTGATGAGATAAAGCAATCAACTCAGAATCATAAGGAGCGAACATATCCGGAAAACGATCTCCCCACTCATCGATATTCTTTCCTGTTAGTGGATTTTCATAGCACAAATTAATATGATCTTCAATCACCATAAGATCACTCATCGCATAAGATGGGTTCAAGCCTCCTGCAGCATTAGAGATCAATAACTTTTGAATACCTAATAATTTCAATACGCGGATAGGGAAAGTCACCTCCTGCATCGAGTAGCCTTCATAATAATGGAAACGTCCTTGCATCACAACAACTGACTTTCCTGCCAATGTTCCCAATAATAACTTACCTGAGTGAGACTCTACCGTAGATACCGGAAAATATGGAATTTCCTCATAAGGAATCGTATACTGAATCTCTACGTCCTCTACAAGTCCACCAAGACCAGTTCCCAACACGATACCATACTGAGGAGTAAACTGTTGACTTCTCTCTTGTATATAACTTAATGCTTCGAGTGCTTTATCCTTAAGGTTATTCATGATCACATTTTGCTAAATAGGTCATAGAAAGGGCTATCTCTTTCTATGACACACTTACTATAATTTAATACTTGTAAAGATAATAGATGTAACGGCTTTACAAATAAAAAAAACTGAGGAAGACAATCCCTCCCCAGTTTTCATACTATATTATTTGAATTTGGCTTTCAACATCGCCAACATATCATCCATTGATTTCTCTGCTTCACGCTGTGGCTCCTGCTTTCGCTTCGCTTTACGTTGTGACGGTTTACCTGTTTTCATGGAAAGAGAAATACGCTTTCGTCTAATATCCACTTCCAAGACTGTCACTTCTACTTGCTGCTGTACTTTCACAACCTCGTTAGGATCATCTACAAAGTCATCCGACAATTCACTCACGTGTACCAACCCATCCTGATGCACTCCAATATCAACGAAAGCACCAAAATTAGTAATGTTTGTAACAATACCCGGTAACTTCATTCCAATCTTAAGATCTTCCATTTCGTTTACATCATCCGCAAACTCAAAAGTCTCAAACTGCTCACGAGGGTCACGTCCCGGTTTTGCCAATTCCTGAAGGATATCCGTCAATGTTGGTAAACCAACGGTATCGGTGACATATTTTTTCAGATCAATTTGCGCACGAAGCTCTTGCTTATCCATCAAATCCTGCACCGTACAGTTTAGATCTTTCGCCATTTGCTGTACAATGGTATAGCTCTCTGGGTGTACTGCACTTTGATCCAAAGGATTTTTACTTCCACGAACACGAAGGAAACCTGCTGACTGCTCAAAGGCCTTTGGACCTAATCGAGCCACTTTCTTCAATTCTGTTCTGGACTTGAATGGCCCATTCTCGTTTCGGTAGTTTACAATATTCTTGGCAATCGTTGCTCCCAAACCAGAAACATAAGTCAACAACTCCTTACTAGCAGTATTGACCTCTACCCCTACTTTGTTCACACAGCTTACCACTACATCATCCAGTCCGTTTTTCAATAAGGTCTGGTCCACATCATGTTGATACTGTCCTACACCAATGGACTTTGGATCGATCTTTACCAGCTCTGCCAATGGGTCCATCAATCTTCGGCCAATGGATACGGCTCCTCTTACCGTCACATCATAATCAGGGAACTCCTCTCTTGCTACCTCAGAAGCAGAATATACTGATGCTCCACTCTCGTTCACTACGATCACCTGAATTTCGGCAAGGTTTAATCCCCTGACAAAACGCTCTGTCTCACGGCTTGCTGTACCATTACCAATCGCAATCGCTTCAATATCATAACGCTTGCAAAGATCCTTTACAGTAGCCGTAGCTTGTGCCACTCGATCCAAAGGATAAATCACCGTATTATATAGTAGCTTTCCTTGCTTGTCCAATACAACCGTTTTACAACCTGTACGGTAGGCAGGGTCAATCGCTAATACATTTTTCTGTCCTAGAGGGGCAGACAACAGCAATTGTCTAAGGTTTTCTGCAAATACATGAATCGCTTCTTCGTCTGCTCTCTTCTTGCTATTGATACGGATTTCCGTTTCCAAAGAAGGTTTCATCAGACGCTTGTAAGAATCTCTTACAGCCAGTTTTACTTGTTGGGCTGCTTCGGAATGCCCTTGTACAAACTGGTCCTCCAAACGATAGATCGCTTCCTCTTCCTCTGGCGTACAGTCCAAAGAGATGATCATCTCTTTCTCCGCTCTTCTCATTGCCAGAATACGATGCGATGGTGCTTTCTCAATCGGCTCACTCCACTCGAAGTAATCTTTATACTTGGCTCCTTCTTCTTCTTTCCCAGGGATTACTTTTGCACTAAAGGTCCCTTGTTTTTCAAACAAGTGACGAACGGCCTTACGAGCTTCCTGATCTTCATTCACTTTTTCAGCAATGATATCTCTGGCTCCGGCCAATGCTTCCTCTACTGTTTTCACTCCTTTCTCCTCATCAAGGAATGGCTTAGCCAACTCCTCCAAAGAAACATCTTCCTGATTGAAAAGCGTTTCAGCTAAAGGCTCTAGTCCTTTTTCCTTAGCTACAGAAGCACGTGTCTTACGCTTAGGCTTATAAGGGAGGTAGATATCTTCCAAAACAGCCATGGTATCGGCTGCTTCAATTTTCTTTTTCAGCTCATCCGTTAGTTTTCCTTGCTCCTCAATGCTCTTCAGAATACTTTCTCTTCGCTTGTCTAGTTCTCTAAGCTGTGTCATTCGGTCCCTAACGGCTGCTACTGCAACTTCATCAAGGCTACCGGTCGCTTCTTTACGGTAACGAGAAATAAAAGGAACGGTCGCTCCCTCATCCAATAGCTTTACGGTGGCTTCAACCTGTTGAGGCCTCACATTCAGCTCTCCGGCTATGACTAGAATATTATTTTCCATCAGTTTCAAAAAAATTAAGGCAGTTCAAAATATCTCTCCTCAGAGAAGTACCATGACCTGCTGGTTTATGCTATGATTGATGATCCACGTTCATCGCAGGTGTGCAAATATATTTTTTTTAATATTAAGAGTATGTTTAGAATGTCAATTTCTTCCAAAATAGGTATTCCAACTACACGCTATGATTTTATTGGTGAAAGCGAATCTCCTTTAACCCAAAAGTCTCTAATCCTTTTTCCGATTGCAAAATCAATTTCCCATGGGTATCAATACCCAAAATGCTTCCTTCAAAGATTGTTCCTTTTCCTACTTCCGTCAATCGTTCAAATTGATGCACCTCCTGATACCAGTACAAGGATTGTAAATAAGCCGTCTTCAACGCAAGGTAGCCTTGGTTCTTGAGTTTTAAGTAACGTGCTTCAATGTACTGTGCTATCTCTTCCAACAAAGATTCTAGCTTATATTGCTTCCCTACTTCAAGTGCTATAGAGGTGGCCTTGGGGTGGTCAAACACTTGTTGATTGACATTGATTCCTATTCCAATAATCGCGTGGCTAATACTGTTTCCATGCAAGAAATTTTCAATCAGAATACCACAAATTTTGCGATCCTCCACATAAATATCATTAGGCCATTTCACCTTCACGGATAAGCCAATCACTTCCCGAAAAAAATCCATGATTCCTAATGAAACCGCTACATTCAACTGAAACTGCTCTTGTGCCTGTAGAAAAGTCGGCTTAAGAATCATTGAAAATGTCAGGTTTTTATTGGCTTTGGCTTCCCACTGATTTCCCCTTTGTCCTCTACCGGCCGTTTGCTCTGGGGTGTAAATAATTGTCCCTTCTATCACAGGTCCTTTTTGGAGCATACTGACAGCTTCGGTATTGGTAGACAGACAAGTTGGCAGGTAAACGACTTTTTTTCCGACAAAAAGTGTATTGGAACAGATAATATTCAACTAATTATTAGTTTTGTATGGTAATTGAACAAAATAAAGCTATGCTTCACTCCAATAGGATGCAAAGCCCGACCGGCAGTGAAAAAGCGCAGGAAATATAAATAGAAAACGGAGAATTTCATCAAGAATAATGGAAGATAGCAAGAAGGAACTAAGCTCTAAGCAATTAGCGGAGTTGGTAGTTAAGGGGATGTTGGATAAAAAAGCCAAAGATGTCGTATTGATGGATTTAAGAGAAATCAAGCATGCGGTATCCGATTTCTTCGTGGTATGCTCAGCTACTTCAGACCGACATGCTGCAGCAGTCATCGATGGTATCGAAGAAACCACCCTAAAGGAATCTGGAACCAAAGCGTGGCGTCGAGAAGGAATGGAAAGAAAAGAGTGGATCCTTTTGGACTATATTGATGTCGTTGCCCATGTTTTTGTGGAAAACAAACGTCAACATTATGGTTTGGAGGACCTTTGGGGAGATGCCAAAACTACTCGCATTGATTTAGGCAAGGCCGACACAGCAGAATAAAAAGAAGTTACTATAACATAGGGCATTAAAAAGACTAAAAAAACACTATGATATTTGTTTTGTTTAATTGTTAACAAGTATATTTTAATAGGTTTTTGTCACATATCATAGATTCCCTTGTTTAAGGAATAATGACCTAGTCATTATATGTTTCGCCTAATTAGTAACAGAACACATAAATTTACCTTTTTTTGAATATTAAACTTCTCAAAGTTGAATCCGAATAACAATAATAATGCACCAAAGACACCAACACCTAAAGGAGGATATCAGGTTTGGCTTTTGATCGCCCTGATTATTGTGGTGTTGGGCGTGTCTTGGTTTAACAAAGGAGCCACTACAGTAGAGATCGATGAGGGTACATACAAGGAACTCCTTATAAAGGGAGAAGTCAAAGAGCATGTATTCGTTAGAAACCGATTATTCATAGAAATTACGCTTACAGATGAAGCCCTGAAGAAAGCGGAACACAACCTGGAAAACTCCGGTCCACTAAGTGGTGTTAACCGTGGCCCTCACTATGTACTTCAAGTGGGTAACGATCAGCGTCCTTATGAACTGATTGAGGAAGTAAAGGAACAACTTCCAAAAGGACAGGAAGTAAAAGGTTTGAAAACTGAAGCCAGAGAGAATCCTTTCGATTGGTTGATCAGCTGGGGAGTACTATTCCTATTTATCTTCGGATTCTGGTTCCTGATGCGTCGTATGGCTGGCGGTGGTGCTGGCGGACAAATCTTTAACATCGGTAAGTCCAAGGCGACCATGTTTGATGCCAACCGCATGAAGGTAACCTTCAAGGATGTGGCAGGGCTTGATGAAGCCAAAGAAGAAGTAGAAGAAGTGGTTGACTTCTTGAAAAAACCAAGCAAGTATACTGACCTAGGGGGCAAGATTCCTAAAGGAGTATTACTTGTAGGCCCTCCAGGTACCGGTAAGACCCTTTTGGCTAAAGCCGTTGCAGGAGAAGCAGGTGTACCGTTCTTCAGCTTGTCAGGTTCTGATTTCGTGGAAATGTTTGTGGGGGTAGGTGCCGCTCGTGTACGTGACCTTTTCAAGCAAGCAAAGGAAAAAGCACCTTGTATCATCTTTATTGATGAGATTGATGCGATTGGACGTTCTAGAGGAAAAGGCGCTATGCCAGGCTCTAATGACGAAAGAGAAAACACCCTGAACTCCCTATTGGTGGAGATGGATGGTTTTGGAACAGACTCAGGTGTGATCCTTTTGGCTGCCACTAACCGCCCGGATATCTTGGACAACGCCTTGATGAGACCGGGTCGTTTTGACCGTCAGATTAGTGTGGACAAACCAGACATCGTTGGTCGTGAGCAAATCTTCAAGGTACACTTACAACCGATCAAATTGGCTGATGGTGTAAAACCTAAAGAACTTGCCGCTCAAACACCGGGATTTGCTGGTGCTGAGATTGCCAACGTATGTAACGAAGCAGCCTTGATTGCTGCCCGTAATGGGAAGGAAAAAGTAGATATGGATGACTTCCAAGCTGCTGTTGACCGTGTGATCGGTGGTTTGGAGAAAAAGAATAAGATCATTTCTCCTGACGAGAAAAAGATTGTCGCTTACCATGAGGCAGGACATGCCGTTGCAGGATGGTTCCTGGAGCATGCAGACCCATTGGTAAAAGTAAGTATCGTTCCTCGTGGTGTAGCTGCCCTAGGGTATGCACAATACTTACCAAAAGAACAGTACTTGCATACGACAGAGCAAATGCTCGATGAGATCTGCATGACACTAGGTGGACGTGCGGCAGAAGAGTTAATCTTCGGACGTATCTCAACGGGTGCATTAAGTGACTTGGAGCGCACGACCAAGATGGCTTACAGCATTGTCTCTATCTATGGTATGAATAAGGAAATTGGAAACATCTCATTCTATGACCCACAACGTCAAGAATACATGTCCAAGCCTTACTCAGAAGCGACTGCAGAGAAAATTGACCAAGAGGTTAAGAAGCTTATTGACGAAGCTTATGAGCGCACCAAAGACCTCTTAAATAAGCATAAAGATGCTTTGGAGATCTTAGCACAACAGCTTCTGGATAAAGAGATCCTTTATCAAAATGATTTGGTAAAACTGATCGGTGAAAGACCTTTTAGCAAGAAAACTACTTATCAGGAATACACGGAAAAGCCAGAGAATGTTGCAGAAGAAGTTGAAAAAGTAGATACTACTACTCCTTCAGAAAGTAACGATGGCGAGACTGAGAATACCTCGGGAAGCAATTCTTAATAAAGTCTTTTGATACTTGATATAAAAGGGATGTGCGGTTCACGTACATCCCTTTTTTGTTCATTTGTATTTTCTACTTTCTTGTAGTACTATTATAAGTTATAAAAGCACCATAGGGTGACACCTTTTAGAGATGGATAGATCACAATAATCTATTGCATGTACATCCAGCAAACTATTCACCTTTTTACCCTTTTACGAATAACGATGATACTGATAGCAGACAGTGGATCAACCAAAACCCAATGGGTAGTGTTGGACCCAAAAACTAAACAAATCACTAAAGAATTCACTACCAAAGGACTGAACCCTTACTTTTGGGAATCGACAGCCTTTGTAACTTATCTGCAAGAAACACTACCTTCTGTGAAAGAGGTACAACACTTATTTTTCTATGGAGCGGGATGTGGACTTGAAAAACAAGCTGAATGGGTAAAAACGCATCTATCTAAAGCACTAGAAATTCCTCATATTGAAGTATTTTCTGATATGTTAGGAGCTGCCAGAGGGTTATTCCTAGATCGCCCTGGCATCGCTTGTATCATGGGAACGGGGACCAACTCATGTCTCTATGATGGTACTCAGATCATCAAAACCGTTCCCTCCATAGGGTATATTCTTGGGGATTGGGGAAGTGGAGCTGTATTGGGTAAAGAGTTCATAGGCCTCCTATTAACACATCAATTGCCTCGAAAAGTTGAAGATGCTTTTCATCAAGAATATCACTTACAAAAAGTAGATATATTGAACAACCTCTATAGAAAAGCCTATCCCAATCGCTTTCTTGCTTCCTTTACACACTTTATTTATAAACATATTGAAGTTGAGGTCATCGAAAAAATGGTCAGGGAAAACTTCCGACTATTCTTCTCCTACTTTGTCAAAACTTATGAAGAAACAGAACATAGCGTGATATTCCCCGTTCATATTGTCGGTTCTGTAGCTTTCTACTTTCAGGATCTTTTAAGGGAGGAAGGTGAAGCAATGGGTATAGACATACAACGCATTCAAGTATCTCCTATGGAAGGACTTATTACTTTTCATTTAAAATAAAAAGAAAGCGCAATATGCCAAGGCACACTGCGCTTTCATGATTCAACTGACTTCCTATACCTTATTTCAGTTTGGCAGGATAGCGTTGCTCTTTGCTTCTTCCTATTTGAATAGCCATACCCGTATTGACATTCAAGCGTTTGGTACCCAGACCTCCACCAATCATCGGGCCGAATGCATTATCAGCTGACATATACAACTTGAAGCCAGGGAATCCCAATGCCAGAGAAGCGCCTAATTGGCTACCAAAGCTATCGATTTTATATCCCAAGCCTACATTTAGGAAATCACCTAAACCCTGATCAATGTAAATTCCCAATCCAGTATTCACTCGATCATTATAGAATTTATTGGTCAATAACACACCTGCTGTCAGGTTCTTGTATAGCTCATAGCTACCTCCAATATTCCATACCGTAGGTTGACCAATATAATACGCTTCTACGCCTTCTGATATATTCTCATAAGAGAGTAAACTATCAGAAGCAAAAGAAGTACTACTTTCAGAATCAGCATTATCTCCTTGCAGTTCTGCTGGATCAAGACCTTCAAAGCTTACATTATCCAAAGTTACTTTATATCCTGTAATATCGTTTTTCCAAACCACACCAGTACCCAGGTTCAAGATACTTGTCTCCAAGTTAATTTTGTCTGTTAGCTTAAAGGTAGCTCCCAGATCAATGGTAAACCCTTTGTTCGAAGGACTAATTGCTTGACTAATAATCTCATCGCTCTCTACCAGTTCGTACGTATTGTTTTCTGTATCGAAATCTCCCAGAGAAGTTGTCGTCAGAATAATTAAATCTGAAGATGTAGTGATTGGATAGTTAGGTGCACCACCTTGTGTCACGGAAATGTTTCCTTCTTCCTGAATCTTGAACGATTGTACTCCTTGCTGATAGTTAATCGCACCACCGATATTCAATCGGTCATTGACCTTATAAGAACCTCCAATTTTCACCTCTCTAAGGTATTGAAGATCAAAAACAGGAGCTAGGTTCCATGTATAGTCCGTCTTAGATGCAGGTCCCTTTGCCATAAACTCAAGCAACTCTGGAGAAGTACCCACTTCTGAGAAGACCTTCTCTCTTACCGATAAGAATGCCGTATACTTATCCGACTTATAATAAGCACCAAATAGTTCAAAGCTAAAATCTACCTCTGAAAAAGCACCATCAGTAGATTGCTCATACAATTGATCCAAATCGATCTGATATTTTCCTGTTTCAGTGTTTTCAGAGAAAATCTGATTAAACGAATGACTTCCATACACATTGGTACTCATATAACCTGCAGGAAGCACCAGATTAAAGCGATGGTTCAAACGCTTCGCAGGATTCAAATGAAGCGATTGGTGGTGAGAGTCATTGAAGAAATAGATGTCCTGTCCCCATGCCGTAAAAGTTGCCAGGGAAAACATCAAAGAAAGTGTCAGGCTTCTAAGAATATATGTTTTCATGATATTGTTTCTATAGTCTTAATAATGTCAGTGATTACTACTCGTTGCTTCCATTTTTCACATGCAGCAAAATACCGCCTTTCAGCTCAATGGAACTTCCCTTTTTCAATTGGGTAAACTCCTTGATGCCATCCTCATCCAAATCAGATGACTCAGCTGTCAGTTTTACAGTCAATCCCTGATTGTTCAATAGCGCATTGATTTCTTCTGCGGTCAACTTAAAGGAAGTCATATACCCCGTAGGTCTTCCCCCTACGATCACTGCTTTACCTTCATTTAGACTATATACTTGTATTCCTTCTTCTGTCTGTACTTCAAAGGTCATTCCTAGATCAAGAGCAATCTCACTCTTACTCTCAATAGACATGGTCACTTCACTTTCTTCATTAATATTCTGATCCAACGCAAAACCATCTTCCAAGGCGATTTCAGAAGTAAGCCCGTCTAATCGAGCATCAATCGGGATGATTGCAGCCAGCTCCATTGTCGCTTCATCACCTACTTCCAACGTAATCTCAGTTCCTGCAGCTAATAAGTCTTTCCCAGCACTGATCAACTTCATCTGACCTCCTAATGCCAATGAAGAAATTTTCTTTTCAGGAGAGATATTCAACAAATTAGCCACCTCATAGATACTCACAGAAGTCGTTGCCATTGCACCATCCTCCATTGCACCTTTAATAACGGCACTTTCTTCAATCTTCTCTGTAGCTCCCAAGTCATTTTCTTGCTGTAAGAAGATTGTCTCAACGCTATTATCGCTAAATGTTGCTTTAAGACTAGGAGCAAAAGAAACATCAATTCCATACGAACTATGGAAGTCCATTCCAATCTTTAAGTCCTCATTGTTTGGATTAAATGTAATACTTGCTCCTTCCATAGCGCCTAGATCCAAGGCAAAATCCTGCGTAGTCTCTGGAATATCGATACTGATATCAGCATCCTGATTAAATAATACCTTTACCGTAGAGATTTCTTTTTCAGGAGCTAATTCCAACCCTGAAATCATATAAGGAGTAGTGGCTCCCGTAATTGTCAACTTAGGTAACAGTTCTTTAGGGTAAGAAGCCCCTGTTGTCACTAAGTCGAAAACCTTTCCACTCAAAGGTATTGTATATCTTACCTTCGTATTACTTATTTTCTCCTTGGGAGCAATCACTTCTTCTACCTCTGCTTCATCTTCTGATCTTAGATTATTGATCTTTACTGTTGCCTCAAAAAGATCAGCATTGTGTACGTCCAACACTACTGACATACCTCCCTGTGTAAAGTCTATTAATCCAATACCCAAGTCATAGACCAAATTTTCAGTCACTGCCAACGGCACCTCAAACTCAAAGGCTGCTGGATTATCAAATGATGGCGGATTAAATGGGTCAATATTCTCTGGCAAATAAGGATCTATCACTACAGAAATATTATTACTTGCTGCTCCACTTGGAAGAAAAGTAACCTCTAGATCTGGCTTGATTTGCATAACGATATCCTCATAGGTCACCATCTCATCAAAAATAGCTAAATCCGAGAAATCCAGATTGACTAACTCATCAAAGGAATCTAATCCCATCCCTTGTGCTACATCATCCAAATTGGATAAAGACATCGAAGATGTTTCCTCAAAAGTATAGATATCATCTGTACCTACTGTCAACCCTTCTCCTGCTGAGATAAAGTCGTCTATATTTATAATACCATCCAGCAAAGGCAACCCCGCTTGAAAATCATTGGGTGCTTTCACCAGATTATCCTTATCTATTACTACTTCTTCATTAATCAATGCACATGAGGATGCCAGCATTAAGCTCAGCCCCAATGCGATCTTAGTTTTAGTTCTGCTCATAGTCAATAACAAAAGTATAAGTTAGAATTCGTAATGCTTAAACATTCGTTTTCTTTAATTTAGTGTTTAAAGCCACGTGAGTTTACTGGCCAAATTTATGATATTTTTTATGATTTTTTTAAAACTAAATCATATAGACTAAAGAATATAATTAAATTATAATACTCTTTGTCCTAATTGTACCATTTCTGTTAATTAACAAAAAATGGTTATCTCTCAGTTGAAAAAGAAGTGGAAGGATGAAGGATGAAGGATGAAGGATGAAGGATGAAGGATGAAGGATGAAGGATGAAGGAAAATACATCTTTTCAGGGTATAGATTCCTTCATCCTACAATTAAGAGGTTGTTTTTGCAAGGAAAAATTACAAGCCCATTACTTCTTTACCTTGATTGAATATAACGTCAACGGGTATACCTGCTTCCTCCAATCGGTTCAGATCTTTTTGAAGATCATTGGAAATCATCCCCATCTCTTTTACCAATTGAGATGTACCTTCAAAGTCTCCTTCTCCTTGCAGTTGAAGAATTTTCTGAGAAAGAGCGTTCATTGCTTCCTCCATCTTATCATAGTTCACCTTATAGGCTCCCTTCTCTGTTTTTTCAAAAGCTCCGTACTCTTTAAAGAAGTTGAAACGAATCATATTCGCTACTCCGTGAGCAGAAGCTGCTCCAAAACGTACCGAACGGAAGATACCCGCCAGGAAAGTCGTGTAATAGTCTTTCATATCACCTTCAATCTCTCCTTTCTTATGTAGCTGCTGCACCATATACAAGCCAAGAATATCAGCCTTTCCTTCTTCTAATGCAGAGTAATGTGCCTGAAGTGCATTACGTACAGTTCCTTTTCCGTTAATCGTATTTTTGATTCCCAACCCGTGTGCTACCTCATGGAACATTGTGTTCGCAAAGAAGGCATCAAATGTGACATTTTGTTGCTGTGACTTGTCAATCAACTCCTTAGCGATAGGTACCAAAATCTTATCGAACTTCGCACGCATTGCATTTTTCAACTGTAATCTTCTTGAGCCATATTTTAACTGTACACGCTCGTCATTCGGTAGGTTAATGGCAATGGTTTTAGAGGCTGCATTGCAATCACCCGCATAGTACACCACATCGTAAGCATTCAGCTGAGAATTCGTACCTGGCTTTTCTTGCTTATACTTATCCTCAACAGGCAATCCCTCTTGTAACTCAGGTAAGAACTGGGCAAATTTCTCCAGTTTCTTAGACCATTTCATGTCCTTGATCAATACATACCCCTCAAAAGCTGCCTTATACCCATACAACTTATCCTCATAGTTTTCAATTGGACCGATCACGACATCGATCTCATTATCCTTCATCTCCATCCATGCAACATCCGATTCATAGTACTCATTGGACAATAAAGCGTCTGCTCTTAGTGTCAGGTATTTCTTGAAGCCTTCGTCTTCTGCCAAGGCTGCTGCTTTTCTCAATAGCTCTGCTGCTTGCGTCAACTCTTCTTTGTATGCTTCGCTGTAAGGAACCACTTTAAGATTCTTACCTTCTCTTCTAATCAAAGTGTAAAGACTCTTTTTCTCCTCCCCAGATAAGTTATCAAACTCCTCTTGTGTCATATCTGTAGGATAGAAATTGGCTGTCTTTGGTTTTTCTCCTACTCCATCGATAAATGGTTGGTTATCATTCAAACGATCCCAAGGACCATAATTAACCTGAATATATTGTTTTAAAGCCGGATCAGTTTGTGCTCCCAATAAAGCCTCCTTATCTCCAGGATATGCCTGTTTCCAGAACAGTTGATCCATAATTTGGGCTGCATCAATCAAGTGAGCCACCAATTGTTGCTGCTTCTCAGATAAGTTCGAAAGATCAGCGGTCAATGTAAAAGGCGTATAGCTTGACATTAAAGCCTCTCCTTTACTCATAGGTTCATTTTGCTCCATCGTTTTATCGTCTGCTTTTTGATCTGTTTTATTACAAGCCGAAGTCATCAGCAAACCAGAGGCTGCTGCGGCTAAAATCAATTGAGATACTTTCATATGCTGTGCTTTTTTAAGTTAGTATTATAAAAATCGAAGGTAAGGAATTCACAGGAAAGTATAGGAGGGAAAAAGGGATAAATAGTCAGAATACGGGGAATTTAGGGTCATGTAGAATGATTAATTTTCGACTACCTTGTAACTATGAGTAAGAGTATAAATAAAACGTGATTTTTTTGTATCCTGTTTTTCGGGGATAGAGTACCCCTCGAAAGGCGATATGTTTAGGGTGTGTAAAGAACAACTATACAGGGTTTTCCATTACCAACCTAAATGTTTACTGTTATGACTATGTATCATCTGCTTGGTCGCCAAGAAGCTACCGAGCACGCTCAGGGAGGAATGCTCTCCGAAGTATTCCAGGAGTATTATGCGCCGATGAAGGCTTACGGCATCAAGATCACTCAAGACGAATCCCTCACACAGGATGCTATTCAAGATCTGTTTGCTCGTCTTTGGGAGAATAGGGATCACTTGCAAGATATCCGCTCCATTCAGGCCTACCTCTTCCGTGCCCTGAGAAATAATTTGATCAAATGCGTCAAAGAGCAACAGAAACACCAACACGTAGGGGAATGGGACTGGAATACGACAGAAATAGAGCTTTCTGACGAAGAGCAAATCATACAGAAAGAGGATGAACGTGCCAAACAGTATTGGTTGGAAAATAGCCTTTCTACCCTAAGCAACCGTCAACGTGAGGTTGTACAGCTTAAGTTTTATGAAGGTAAAAGCTATGAAGAGATCGGTGCCATTACTGGCATTAAGTATCAATCGCTCAGAAACCTGATCTATAAAGCCGTTGCTACAATGCGAAAACATGGGGAACCTGTTATGTGATTTTTAAAAAATGATCGTTAGTAAACAGAGTATGTATAATTATATATACTTTGCGAAAGAAACTATGCTTTCTGAAAAGAAACTTATTTGACTAAACGATCATGAAAAACGACAAACAAGTGGTAAATGCCTGGTGCATGTATGACTGGGCCAACTCTGTATATTCTTTAGCAATTTCCACTGCAATCTTTCCCATTTTTTATACCGCTACCACTGGTAAGCTTTTTAAAGAGGGAATAGTACCATTTTTTGGTATTGAAATAGAAAACACGGTATTATTGGCTTATGCCCTTTCGTTTTCTTTCTTATTGATTGCGGGGTTATCCCCTCTATTATCTGGTATTGCAGATGCTGGAGGGTACAAAAAGCAGTTATTAAAATTTTTCGTTTACCTCGGATCCTTTTCCTGCACTGCCCTATTCTTTTTTACTGGAGAAAATGTGGAATGGGGTATCCTATTTAGCATGTTAGCGAGCATAGGCTTCTCTGGCTCACTCGTATTCTACAATGCTTACCTTCCCGAGATTGTCACCGAAGACCGATACGATGTCGTATCAGCACGTGGCTTTGCCTTAGGCTATATTGGCAGTGTCATCCATCTGGTTGTTAGTTTAATCCTCATTCTGAAAAAAGACTGGTTTGGTATCGAAAGTGATACGCTTCCTTCTCGTATAGCCTTCTTAAGTGTGGGCGTATGGTGGTTTGGCTTCTCTCAATACACCTTTGCACATCTACCCAATGAACAACATGAAAAGGACCCTTCTCCTGTACATAAATTATTTCGCAAAGGATATAAGGAAATTCACAAGGTATGGAGAGATGCTAAAGACAAGCCTTATATACGTATTTTCCTGGCTTCCTTCTTCTTTTATAGCATGGGTGTACAAACCGTCATCTTATTAGCTGCCAGTTTTGGTGAAAAAGAACTAAAAATGGACTCTGCCGGGCTAATCGGTCTAATTATCCTATTACAAGTGGTTGCTATTGGAGGAGCGGCATTATTTGCCTTTGTTTCCAAAAAGACCTCTAATAAAGCCGCACTTATCAGCATGATTCTGATCTGGATCGCTCTATGTGTTTCTGCTTACTTTGTGCAGGACCAACTACAATTTTATATCGTAGGTATGAGTGTTGGTCTCGTAATGGGAGGAATACAATCGCTGTCACGCTCTACCTTCTCCAAGCTTATCCCTGAAGGATCTCCTGATACTACCTCTTATTTCAGCTTTTACGATGTAGCAGAGAAGCTATCCATCGTTATTGGTACTTTTGCTTATGGATTCATAGAGCAACTAACAGGAAATATGCGCTACTCTGTTCTAGCTCTTGGTGGATTATTTATCATTGGCTTGTTATTGATGTTCTTCTTTAGAATGCCTAAAACGGGTGTTCGTCATAAGAAAGTCACTGCAGAAGCCTAGTGAAAACAGTTGACGGATAAAGGAAGAAGGATTAAATTCGTAAAAATATCTTCCTTTATCCTTACTCCTTTATCCTTCCGAAAATATTGCTCCCCTACCACAATAACAATAAAGCCGTATTTCTCCTCAAAGAAATACGGCTTTATTAATTGTAGCTAACTACGACCTATACATTATAGGTCGTAGAAAGAAATCAATGAAATAATCTTAGTTTGCTGACTCGTTGACAACGATACCATCTGCTTTACCGTCACCGTTTACATCTGCGAACATAGTTCCTTTAGTACCATAGTAAGCATGGTTACTTAAGATCACATGACCACCTAGCTTACTTCCGTCAGATAGTCTAGCTACAACCTTATCGTTGTTCACTACAATACCGTCTGCTTTGCCATCTCCATTCACATCCGCGAAAGCCATCGTTCTATCTGCATAATAAGCATGATCACTTAAGATCACGTGTCCACCAAGCTTACTACCGTCAGATAGTCTTGCCACAACCTTATCGTTGTTTACTACAATACCGTCTGCTTTACCATCACCGTTAACGTCGGCAAAGTAGGTACCTTTATCACCATAATAGCCGTGATCACTTAAGATTACGTGTCCACCAAGCTTACTGCCGTCAGATAGTCTTGCTACAACTTTATCGTTGTTTACTACGATCGCATCTGCTTTGCCATCACCATTGACATCCGCAAAGTAGGTACCCTTGTCGCCATAGTAAGCGTGATCACTCAAAATCACATGATCTCCAAACTTACTGCCATCAGATAGTCTTGCCACAACCTTATCGTTGTTCACTACGATCGCATCCGCTTTGCCATCGCCATTGACATCGGCAAAGTAGGTACCTCTGTCACCATAATAACCATGGTCGCTCATGACAACATGGCCACCGAACTTATTTCCATCAGATAGTCTGGCTACGATTCCGCCATTGTTTACGACAATCGCATCTGCTTTACCATCACCATTGACATCGGCGAAGTATGTGCCTTTATCACCATAGTAGGCATCAGAAGTATACGATATGTTCCCTCCAAGGCTGCTTCCATTAGATAATCTTGCAGTTACTTGAGCAAAGTTTTCCGTTGAGAAACATGCTACTCCTACCAAAAGCAATAGATACTTTTTCATTTGTGTTAAGTTTAAAGTTAAATGTTAGACTACAGTTATTGATTATTAAAAAATATGGACCGTGATACACAGTTCTGAAAAGTGCATACTGCCACATATTATCTTTTGCTGCTGTTACTTTAAGGAATTGAAATAATCTACCTTGTTATGAGGCATGCGATTCACTCCCTATACCTCTTTTGGTATAGTATCATCATGGGAATTTTGGCAATAACTCCACCTTCCAATATTTTCTATAGATATAGGAATTTTAAGAGATATAAGAATTCAGTCCTCTAATAAGCTATTAATAATAAAGTTGTTTGTTATTGGTTAAAATTATCGCAAACGTACTTATAGACTATGACCATCACTTGAATGATACTTACTTATACAAGTAAACTAAAGTGTTGATCACCCTGTCATGTCTCCCCTTTCCTTAAACAGGAGAAATCATTAATCTTAGTTTCAGTAATTTCTTAGTGTTGTAAATAGTTCATCATGTTACAGCTTGCACTTGAGCCATAACGGCAACTTGAATGTTTTTTTAATTGGTTGTCGTAGCTTACTTATCTCAATAAGAATAGAACCTTGGTCAAAAACGGTCTCTTTGCCGTCTTTCATTTAATTGACAAACCGAATAACAGCATTGACAATTTTATATCAATATTTTTGTAAATAATTATTGAACCCTTAGCGGTAATTCTTTCAGAATTATCCTTTCCTTTTTACTCTTCATAAATAACGCTTTATTTAACAACTTCATATATAAATAACACTATATTTTTTTTCAAAAAAATCCATTTCTCAATAGGGGTAACCCCAGACTCATACATCTTATTAACGAAAAGGTGGTCTTAGTGCTTTGAGACTATCTTAATCAATGATACGCTGACTCCGTCATTAAACCTTATATAAGATGAAGAAATTTATCCTCCTTTTTGGACTTATCAACTTATGGAGCACTTTTCTGTGGGCACAGGAGCCAGAAGACTCCGAAGTAGCATCCTTGTTGACGTTTGTGCCAGATACTTCTAAACAAGATCCTTTTGTTAGCTTTTTGGTTAATAACAGTCTGGATGAGGCTCCTCCTAAAAAGTGGATCGTCACACAAGTTTCTTTAGTACCCGGCTTATCCACAGATAATCTTTTAATGGGTAAAAAACCTTGGAAGACAACCCATCATTATTCCTTAAACCTGTTGTTTGGAATCAATGGCGGTCTTCAAGGAATGGAATTGGGTGGATTAGGAAATGTGTTACGTATGCCTTCTTCTGGTTTTATGACAGCAGGAGGTGCCAATATTACCCAATCTCGTTTTTACGGAGTACAAGCCGCCCCTGTCAATATTGGAATCGGTAAATTCTCCGGTACGCAGTTAGGCCTTACTAACCTCTTAACATCTGAAGGTAAAGGAGCTCAATTAGGTGTCGTTAATCTTGCTACCGATAGTTTAAAAGGAGTCCAAGTAGCTTGCTTGAATATGGGACGCTATATAAAAGGAGTGCAAGTGGGAATCTTGAATATTGCAGATGAGGTAGATGGCGCTTCTATCGGAATATTAAGCATTGTCAAAAAGGGCTATAGAAGTATGGAAGTCAGTAACACTTCTACCTATGATGTACTGGCAACCTATCGTATGGGCGGCGGTGATATCTACAACCTATTCTCCTTGGGCTATCAAGAGCAATCTGGATATAAACGATATGCCTTAGGCTACGGAATTGGATACCACAAATTTATTGACCGCAAGAATCGCTTTTTTGCAGAGGCCTCTGCCTTTCATATCAATGAAGATGAACTCTGGACCAATGGGCTCAACCTGGTCTCCAAGGTAAATGTTGGACTTGAACTGCGTTTATTTCCTTGGGTTGCTGTAGCAGTCTCCCCTTCTCTTAACGTACTTACTTCTCAGTTCTATGGTGCACATCCATTAACAGAAGGCACTCCTCCACTATACCGTACCAACACCTTGTTCGAGAAACAATATACTGCTACCAATGTACAGATATGGGCAGGCTATCAGGTAGGTCTACGCTTTGGCAGATTAGGAGAAAAGGTAATAAGTAAGAGGTAAAAAGTAACTAGTTTTTTAGTTATAATGAGATAATGTAGATCCTCGCCTCAGGCGAGGGTTCTCAAAGCAATAATATCGTTATCCTCACTTATAGCTATTCCAAATAAAATTATCAGGCAGAAACTACTATGAATTTTCTAATGATTATCGGCATGGTTCTCATCTCTATGTTTTTCACCTATCTTAAGGGGGAGGTTGAAAAAGATCTGTACGATTAGTGAGCAGTGAGCAGTGAGCAGTGAGCAGTGAGCAGTGAGCAGTGAGCAGTGAGCAGTGAGCAGTGAGCAGTGAGCAGTTAAGAAATTTATATTAACCAGAAATAATACGCAATAACCATTGCGTGACACCCATCAATGTATTTTGTTAAACGATAAACAATAATAGCCCTCGCCTCACGGCGAGGGCCTACATGATGGCATTATAGGCTCAACCACAAGAGTCGTCCTTACTTATTACCTTTTACTTATTACCTTTTACCTTTTATCCTTTCTAATATTTGGCAGCCTTACTACCTGGCATGCTACCAAGGATAAATTCACGAAGGTCGTCATTTGCCGTCTTCAGGTCTTGCTTTCTGAGGTACATCATATGGCCGCTGCGATATCCTTTGAAGTCCATACGGTCTTTTAGCTTTCCGCTTGGATCTAGTTGCCACATCGTATATTTAGCATTGAAATAAGTGGTTGCTCCGTCATAGTATCCCGATTGGAATAGCACCTTAAGGTATGGATTCTGGGCCATAGCTCTTCTAAGGTTATCCCGGGTATTGTTATTACTTCTATCCCAAGGGTGAACCGGACCAAACATATTGTACTTCAAGTCAGTACGGAAACCCAAGTGATTTTTGATATAATAGTTGATAGCTGGAGTAAAGGAGTGTAGCCAGGAATTAAGCTCTGCATTAAAGTCCGGGCGCACTCCTCCTTCTGTTTTATCCAACCCCAAATAACGAGAATCTAAACGTCCGATAGTATGGCCAGACTTATTTCTCAGTAGTTCTTTCCAGAAGAAAGACGTTGGAACGTCAAGGTTATATTGTAAGATCACCTCTTTGGATATACCTGATAGTTCTGCCATTTTTTTGGCTACCGCCTCTTTTTCCTCTTGAGGTAAGAATCCTCCCTTAGTCAAGGCAGGCATTAAGGTATTGACGGCAAACGCTTCTGCCTGTGGCAAGACTTCCAATAAATCTTTTTGCTGCAATGCTTCTGGCAACTGCCCGTGATACCAAGCCGCTGCCGTAAAGTAAGGGAAGTTAATCGCTGAAGAGATAGGAGCATCTGACTCCATGGCTTTATAGTCTGCAGGAGATACCAATATCACTCCGTTGAGGTACATCCACTGACGTTCCTGCAGCTCCGAAGCCAACCCTGCCACTCTTGTTCCTCCATAACTTTCACCAATAAGGTACTTAGGAGAAAGCCAACGGTTATTTCGATTGACAAAGGTATTCACCCATTCGGCCAGGTATTTAATGTCTGCATTAATGCCAAAGAACTGATCTCTTTGAACTTCCTTTCCATCTATCGGGAGCGTACGGGAGTAACCCGTATTCACCGGATTCACATACAAGATATCTGCCACATCCAAAATAGAGAACTCATTGTCATGCACTCCATAAGGCTGTACAGGGTAGCCCTCTTCGTCGATATTCAATACCTTGGGTCCTGTATAGGCAATATGCATCCAAACAGAAGCCGACCCAGGTCCTCCATTAAAAGAGATCACCAAAGGACGATCTGCATAGTCTGTTTTCCCTTTCTTGGCAGGATCTTTCTTTTGATAATAGGTATAATAAAGCGTTGCGATGGGCTTTCCGCTTTTATCCCATACAGGCTGCGTACCTGTTGTCGCTTGATATTTAATCGTTTTTCCATTGATCACCACCTGATCGTGGCTTACGACAGCAGTATCAACTGGAACATGTAAGGATTGCGCAAAAGCTCCTAAAAAAGAGTAAATGAACAATAACAGAAGAAGTGTTTGTTTTATCATAGTCTATAAAAAATGAATTGGTATTTATTGATGCAAGATAGGTATTCTGATGAAATACCCTTTCCGCCTTTATGAACAGGGGAGCTTTGACAATTGTTATGAGAGTATGTTTTGAAACGTCCTCTTTGGAATAGATATGATCTTCAAACATACAACAAGAAAAAATCACCATGTCCGAACGCTATACTTCTTCTACAATTATTGATAAGGCCTCTTCATATGTACGCCAATTCTTCAAAAAACATGAGCAACAAGAGCCCCTGTTCCATGACTTCACACACACCGCAGATGTCGTGCATGCCATAGAAGTCTTATGTCGGGAAGAAGACGTTTCTGATAAAGTACAAGAGCAATTGATTATTGCCGCTTGGTTTCATGATGTAGGCTATTTTACGTCCTTGGAAGTGCATGAACTGGCTAGCGTAGAAATCGCCAAGAATTTCCTAGAAAAAGAACAGGTTTCTCAGGACTATATTCAAGAAGTTTCTCGTCTGATTATGGCAACACAACTATCACATGCTCCTGAAGACCTTTCAGAGTCTATCATCAAGGATGCCGACTTACAGCATTTAGGCAGTAAACAGTTTCAGACTAAAAGCCAACGTCTTTTCCGGGAGCTTCAACAGAATAAACAATGCCTTTTATCCCCTAAAGAATGGATAGGGGAAAACATTCGATTTCTGAAAGAACATGCTTTTCATACTTCCTACGCAAAGCAGCATTGGAACCCTATAAAAGAAGAAAATATCAATGCGTTATATACTCTACAGGAACAACTACAGCTGTCTTCGGATGTTTCCAAGAAAAAAAAGAAAGCAGCAAAAAAAGAGAAGAAGAAAAAGAAAGCTTTACCTACCCCTGATAAAGGGAAGCAACCTTATGGTAAAGGAGTAGAAACTATGTTTCGTATTATGGCTCAAAACCATATGACGCTGAGTGAAATGGCCGACAAAAAGGCTAACATGATGATTTCTGTCAACTCCATGATTATCTCCTTAATTTTCTACTTGATCTATCGAGCCTATGTCAATGAATTAATGTTTATCCCAACCTCTTTTTTCGCGATCAGTTCACTCACCTCTATTGTATTTGCAGTCTTGGCTACCCGTCCACAAGTCATGAAAGGGCGATTCAAGAAAGAAGAAGTGCTCAGCCAGAAGGTAAATATGCTCTTCTTTGGTAACTTCCATAATACGCCTTTGGAGGATTATACCTGGGCGATGAAACAGTTAATGGCTAACCCAGATCATGTATATGAAGAGTTGATTCACGACATCCATTCCTTGGGACAAGTACTTGCAGGAAAGTATCGAATGTTACGTATATCCTATACAGTCTTTATGTGGGGAGTAGCCGTATCCGTGGGGGCATTCCTCGTTACCTTATATTTCAGTTAGGCCTTGAAAATGTAGCATCTCATGTACTTATCCAAAAAACGAACACTTTGGCTAGGATTAATTAGTGATATACTCCTGTGGTTAGGAATTGTACACCTTTTCCGCTGGGTAAGGTATACCGGAATGATTCCCCTTCCCCCTTTTTCTTTTGAGGCATTCGAAGAAGTAAGTTTCTGGTTGTCTCATTACTTAGGGATACTTATGGGCTTATTGTTTTGGAGTATATCTAAGGTCAGCAGAACAATCACCTATCAGTACAATCTCTGTTACGCCCACTTGATTCTACTAAAAAGTCTAACAGGAGTGAGCTCTTTATTGATTATTGGCGTTTTCTCCATTGCACTTATTATTGCGATCTTCTATCCGCATATGCCCCTCAATACCTTATTCAAAAGTAACTTTCAGCTAACGGTTATTGCCTTTCTCATGTATGCTGGCTGCTGGTGGGTTGTGTTAACGATTATCGAGCAACTATGGAATCGACTGGGTCCCGAAATGATGTTCAACTTAGTAACAGGCAAGTATCAGAACCCTACTGAAGAGGAACGTATCTTTATGTTTATTGATCTCAATCATTCCACTACGCTAGCTGAGCAGCTAGGACACACGAGGTATAGTCAATTTCTTCAAGACTATTACAAAGACCTACACCGAAGTATAGAAAAGCACCGAGCCTCTATTTATCAATATGTAGGAGATGAGATCGTACTTACCTGGAAAAAGCAAGAGGGAATTAAACAGCAACGATATGTACGATTATTTTTTGACATCCAAACAACCATTCAAAAACGACAAGCCTATTATTTATCCCATTACCAACATATCCCATCGTTTAAAGCGGCTGCTAACGTAGGGATGGTGACTGTCGCAGAAATTGGTATTTTAAGAAAAGAAATCGCCTACCATAGCGACGTACTCAATACAGCCTCTCGCTTAATCACACAATGCGATATACTACAAGAAAACTTTTTGATTACCGAAGAATTAAAAACACTCACCCCTGACCTAAACAGCAGAGCCAAAGGAAGCATACAAGTGAAAGGGAAAATGGAAAAAGTTAGTGTGTATGCCTTATCGTAGCAGTGAGCAGTGAGCAGTGAGCAGTGAGCAGTGAGCAGTGAGCAGTGAGCAGTGAGCAGTGAGCAGTGAGCAGTGAGCAAAGTTATTTGAACCCTATACGATAAGAGATCACCCACCAACATTTTTCAAAGCTTTTTTAAACGATAAGCATAGTATACTCTATTCTTTACTGTGCTTGCTTACTTAACCTTGTTGCAAAGTAAAATGACAACCCCAACCCAATAACAAAAAGTAACAGCACCCCTAAGAAGTACCCTCCATCGTAACTCGTATACTCATCTCCTGTCTCCAGAAAATAATCAATACCACGAGGCACTTGTGCCAATGTCAATAATACAGAAAGTACTAGGGCAATTTTTCGAGCTAAAACCATTGTAATTATAATGAAGAAGTTAATACTTAAAGCTTGTTTGGAGTCCAGATTTTAATGAAGAATAAAAAATTAAGAGTGAAGAGTCAATACTTATTCTTCATTCCTCATTATTCATTCTTCATTAAAAAAAGGGATTATCGTTTTACAGTAGTGGTCGTAGGTGTATAAATACCAAACGTTACTGCAGACACCAATCCATTCCAGAAGCTATGGCGGGTATACACGCTATAGTCATTGCTGTCTCCTGCCAGCACTTTAGGATCAGAAACACCTACGGGAAGCAACCCATAAATCACATAGTGGTTCCACTGTGTGACTTCTCCTTTTCCTTGAGGGCCATTGCCTGAGATTACTTTGTAAGGATAGCAAGAAGACATTAGAGCAATTGTGCAGATCAGTACCGCCAATTGTCTTAGCATTTTTTTGTAAGTCATGATTTTAAGTAAAATAATGGGTAAGCAATATGTCAATTAATTTACTTCAATTAAGCTACACAACTTACGTAATGCACACAAAAGCAATTCCTTAGAAAAACTTACCTCTATCAACTGTTATTCAGTATAAAAAAGCAAGGAGGAAGATCAGTAGATAAGATACCCTCCTCTCATAAATCATAAGACTATTTCCCCCTACCTTCACCTCCATAAAAACAAACAAAAGCATTATTGCATCAACTAAAGGGAGGTGTAAACTCCCTAGCAATTAAACCAACAACAAAACGGATAGTATTATCAGAGGTGCTGAGGCACTTTACATCACAAACAATTAACAATGAAACATTTATTTACCACTCTCGTTTTTATTGTACTTTCTTTAAATGGCTTATATGCACAGGAACAGCAAGAACTTCCAGCTCCTAAGCCACAAAAGCTTAAGTTTTACCTGGATGCCAACAAACAAAACTCTGTGACTTTTGGGGCAGGAGTACAGGTGTGGGGCAGACATGCCTCGCTCAATCCCGGCTCCCTGGATAAAAACACCGGATTATCTGCCGAAACTTACACCGACTTTGCGATCCGAAGAGCTAGACTTTCTATGTTGGCTAACTTTGGAGGCAAATATTTCTTCTATACACAATATGGAAATACGAGCTTGGCCCCTTACAATGGACGAACTGCACGCACCTTCTTTCACGATATCTGGGCTAAAGTAAAAATCACTAAAGGCAATGAACTATACCTGGGAGCGGGTCAGCATATGTTCAATGGCCTCTCTCGTTTAAGCAATACCAGTTACGGTTCTATTCTAGTGATTGACAACCCTGGCTTCAGCTTCCCGAATGTCAACGTCAATGACATGTTTGTAAGACAGATCGGAGTATTTGCTCACGGTAAAATCAACCGTCTTTCTTATCAGTTTGCCGTAAACAAGCCTATCATGGATGCTTCCCGTACCTTGAGTACACAGCAAATCATTGACAAAGGGGCGATGGGCGTGGCACAGAACCGTAAGTTCAGCAATATGGCCTATAGAGGGTATGCGGACTGGAGTTTTGCGACCAACGAAAAAGTAGGCGTTACTCCATTCAAGTCAACTTCATACTTCGGAGAAAAGGGGACCTTCCTGAATATAGGAGCTGGTTTTCAACTAACTCCTAATGCATCAGGTATCTTGATGGAAGAAAATCAAGTACAGGTTCATGATCAACTAGCAGTGGCTGTTGACCTGTTCTTTGAAACTCCTACCGCCAATGGTGGAGCTGTCAGTGCTTATGCCGCTTTATTTCAATATGACTACGGAGACAATTACCTATGGCAAACGATTCCGATGGGGGGTATCGCCAGCACTGATCCTAATGCAGACTTTGTCGCTCAACAAGGGCCTGGTATCAACCAATATACCTTTGGCAGTGGTCAGGTAGGCTATGCAATGATTGGCTACTTATTGCCTTTCAAGATTCATCAGACACAGCGCATCATGCCATTTGGTGCAGTACAATACAAAGACCTGGAAGCACTTAATGAAGCTTCATTGCAGTATGACTTGGGAGCACACTACCTCATTCACAAAAATGCAGTGAAGTTGTCCGTACAATATTCTACACGTCCTATTTATAATGAAGGGCTTACGGTTGAAGATCACAAAGGAATGATGATCGCTCAGCTTCAGTTTAAAATATAAAAGACTTTAAAGTCAGTTTCTTATCAGATCATAATCAGTTGGGACAGGAGCTTCTTTGTAAGAGGCTCCTGTTTTTTTATATCATTCCTTTAAATTTTAATAATACCTATTGTATGCCTAATAAATATGTACTAATATTCCCCACTTTTATACTATAAGTTAAACGCTAAGCATGCAAAACAAAAACGTTCGATACTTCTTTATATCGGTCAAAAGAGTGGCACATGATATCTTGAGTATCAAAGAGGGAAGTGACCCTCAACAGACGCTGGAAGGAATTACCAAAGACATTTCTTTCCGTGGGCCTACTGCATGGATTCTTATTTTCTCCATCTTTATCGCTTCTATTGGATTGAATGCCAATTCTCCGGCGGTCATTATTGGAGCCATGCTTATTTCTCCATTGATGGGCCCTATTCTTGGAATCGGTACTGCAGTGGGGACACACGATATGGATATGCTCCTGAGAGCTTTAAAAAACTTGGGAATAGCCGTAGGGATTAGTTTATTAACCTCTACCCTATACTTCCTGATTACGCCCCTGGCGATAGAGCAGTCAGAGATTTTAGCTCGTACCAAGCCTACTATATTGGATGTATTGGTGGCTATGTTTGGTGGATTCTCTGGCATTATTGCCGGTTCACGAAAAGAGAAAACCAACGTAATTCCTGGGGTAGCTATTGCTACTGCCTTAATGCCTCCATTATGTACGGCGGGATTTGGTTTAGCAACGGGTAAGTGGATTTACTTCTTTGGAGCCTTCTATTTGTTTTTCATCAACTCGGTGTTCATTAGCTTGTCTACCTTTATTGTAGTACGCTATCTAGACTTCCCGGTTAAGCAGTTTATTGATCACAAAAAATATCAACGTTATAAACTGTTCTTGATCTCATTTCTATTGATTACCGTTGTTCCTAGTGGTATCATCTTCAGTAATGTAATCCAAGAAACACGTTTCCGCATTGCGGTGGATGCATTTATCAAAGAGAGCACTTCTTTGGATGGAAGTGAATTACTTACTCATAAAGTAAACTTCTCAGACACCTTATCTGTGATTGACCTTTACTATATGGGTAAAAGGATCAATGATGATCAAGTACTATTGCTGAATGATCGTTTATCACAATACAAGATTGCCAACAATGAAGATCGCTGGTTTCCATTAACCAAGAAAACAGTGGTACGCGTGCATCAGGAAGATGGTAATACCGTAGATATTGAGAAGAAATTTGACCAATACAATAGTCAGCTACAGATCAGAATTCTAGAAGATATCTATAAGAAAAATGAGGAAGTGATTCAGGGAAAAGATCTTAAAATTAAACTTTTGGAAGAGCGCATTCTACAGTACGCTCAAACCGAATCAGACACACTTCCTTTACAGCAATTGGTAAAAGAAATTCAGTTTCAGTACCCTGAGGTAGAGCGATTCAGTATTTCAGAAGGCACTCACCTTCAGCTACAGGACTCCATACAAATGGATACCCTGACCAATGTATTGATCAAGCTAAAAAAGGGAATGCGTTATACGCAACGAAAAGCTTATGCTGGTAAGATGGAATCCTGGCTGCAAGTTAGGTTGAATAATCCTGGCATTAAAGTTATAGAATACAACTAATCGTTTTTTAGCGGTTATTGCTTATTGTTTATCGCTTATCGTTTAACTACTATTTAATTGATAGTACCCAAGCATAAGCGATAAGCGATAAGCGATAAGCGATAAGCGATAAGCGATAAGCGATAAGCGGAATTTAACTTTATTAACAAAACTTCTTCATACCCTACATCACTTTTCTCTTCCAACTAACAGTATTTATATTTAAGGGCTAAAATAAGATCTCTTCCATCCAGTATCTTTTTCTATCCTTAAGCGTATGATACTATTTCTACCTAACATACCATTACTAAATTTAAGTATACAAGACTACAACACCCCTCATATACTGGTCATATCCGCATTATTCGGAGCGGGCTTTTTTATCGTAATTAGTTTGTTCATTTTTTTGAGAAATTACATTTATCTCAAAATCAATCACCTGGAACAAATGGACTTAGCACTGGAGCATACACAAACCTGTATGCTTGTGCTGAATAAAAAAGGACAGATCCGATGGCACAACAATATGTTTTTTGAACTGTTGGAACTCCCCAATTCTGAGCAAGCACACCTTTCTGAGTACCTACTTCACTTACCTGCAAAACAAATACAAGACTTTGCTGAGGTCACACAATCCTCTACCCCTATCATTAAAGAAATACTTTATACTACTCCAAAAGGAGTTCAGAAATGGCTACAACTACGGTTTTACCCTTATGCCAAAAACTACTTTATTCATAAACGACAAACACAAAGTATACTCGTCATCAACGATATTACTACCCTACAGAAAACAAAAGCATCCTTATCCTTCACGGAAAAAATCAATGCCGAGATTATAAAGGAAATACCCGACCTATTATTTATTACAGATCGTCAGGATAAAATTATTCATTATCATGCTCCCAAAGGACAAAAAACTTACGTTCCTCCAGAAGCCTTCATGGGAAGAATGTTTACAGAAACAGTCCCTAAACATGTAGCCGAAAAATGTGCTGAGGCAAAGCAAAAGGTACATTCTACAAAAAAGAGTACCACCGTCGAATATGACCTTGCCATGTCCAATACTCTTGAACATTATGAGTGTAGGGTCGTGGGACTACAAGACAATAGTACCTTATTTATTATCCGAAATATTACTAAAGAGAAACAACTGGAATTAGCCGAGCGCACTCAACAACAATTAATGCTCACCACAGAGCAACAGAAACTGCAAGCCCTCTTTGAACTCTCTCCACTCGCAATGATTCTGGCCAAGGAAGGAAGCATAATCGATTGTAATAAGGCTACTATTCAATTATTTGGAGGAAAGGAAAAACAAGATATCCTGAATAAAAAAGTGATTGACTTCTCCTATATTCCTAGCAAAAATGAGAACGAAATCCTTTCCTTAATTAAGGAACACACCCAAGAGTCTATTCAGAAAGGGGAACACCATTTTCACTGGAAACATAAAACACTTCAAGGGCAAGTCTTCAATAGTGAAGTATGGTATAAAAGTGTTTACCTCGGGTCCCCTGCCGTGTTACACACCTATGCCTGTATTATCAACAGAGATCAAAAAGCCAAGGCAGAAAAAAGTATTGAAGAAGCACTCAGCAAAACAAAAAAAATCAACGAACTCAAAGATAACCTGATACAGATTGTCTCTCATGAATTTGCTACTCCATTGTCTATTGTCAAATCACATATTCAACTCATTAAGCTCTATCTCAAGCAGCAGGAAATGCCTGAAAATGATAAGCTATTGATCTATTGTGAGCGAAGTATGGAGGGAATTGACCGCCTAAATAAACTACAATCTGAAATTCTTGCCTATGCACAAACCAAATCAGATAAGCTTCCCTTTCACCCGGTCTCTTGTAATCTGATAGAACTTCTAGAACATTTATTGGAGAATCAACGATTTGAGCAAATTCAATTCCATTACCCTTCAGAAGGGATTACGGATATGATGATTGATCCGGAATTGATTCACCATATTTTTATGAACCTTCTAAATAATACTATTAAGTATACGTCTAATCAAAAACCTGCAGTGGTTACACTGACTGAAGGAACTCGCAGTATACAGATCAAAGTACAGGATTTCGGAATAGGTATTCCAAAAGAGGAACAGCTCAATATATTCAAATCCTTTTATCGTGCGTCCAATGCCGTGAATATCACTGGAAGTGGCTTAGGACTGTACATTTCCAAACAATTTCTAGATCTGCATCAAGGGTGGTTTACCGTAGACAGCGAAGAAGGAAAAGGCACTACATTTACAGTGCATCTACCCAAATGAAACACTTAGAACATGTTCTTATTCATCAATACATAGCTTAATATAATCTTCCGGATCAATTCCTTCTCTTTCATTCAGCAATCGCTCTATAGTTTCCAGCATCCGGTTAAGTTTCTTACGATCCAGGCTATTATGAATGGAACGATCAACTTCTTCAGAAACACTGGAAACAAACTTACTCAGTACTGAAAGGTTTGACTCATGTCCTTGATCTACTGCTACGATGATAAGATTCTTGAGCATGTCCAATACCGTTCCTGTGACCAAGTGATCTTCTTTCCCATATTGACGTATGGGGGTTACACACTCATATAAAAGCTCTTCAAAAGTAGGCTCTCTAACGAAAATCAAAGGTTTCTCTTCCTCATTGAGGTATACAGTACAATCTTTGATTTCAAAATGTTCTGCAAAAAGGATGGTCAATAAATCTACGGCTCTAACCGCTGTTCTAGGGTCATTGATCCCAGGACTCAAGGCCTTCAAAGCGATCTCAGTTATTTGCTTAAAATCAAAGCGGTAATGATCATGTTCATACTCTTGCTGATAAAACTCAAAAAAGGTTTGCAGCTCATTCACTTCCTCCTTTTCCAATTTTTGATTTACTCGCAAATATGGGAATCCCTTTACTGTAAAATCTCCCATCCTACTGACCACTTCTAACTTTAACTCCCGTTCCTGTAGCCAGGAAAGTAAAGGGGATAAATGTATATTTTTAAGGTAACCAACCGTATCTGTATAAACCTCCTTCCAATCTTCTCCATTCTTCTCTTTGTCAAATACTTTTTCTGGAAGTTCTTTATTCTGTTCTATCGCTTGCTGTATTTTCCCCAATGCCCTTTCATATACCCTATTGGTAATAGCATCCACCTGAATAGATTGAGAAATAGAATGAATAAAATATACAAACAAACCAAAGCAGCTTATTCCCAACACCAAAGAAAGCATAACACCCAAGTCAGCAGTACTCCTTCCCTTGGGTACTGCCTCTCCTACAGCCGTCACCATGATCAAGCAAAAAAGAATCGTACCGATATAGGTTCCTAATACCAATTGGTGAGGTTTATGAGCAATAATTCCAGGTACTACTCTTGGCGAAAGACTCTGACTAGCATTATTAATCACCACCATCACCATAGAGAAACTGAATACCATCAATGAAATTATCCCTCCCACTAAGGTTCCTAAGATCAAACGGGCATTTTCTTCCGTATTTATAATAGACCACTTCTCCTTATAATAAATGGCCCACTCCGTATACTCCAACGACCGAATAAGGAGTGCAAACAAGAAAAAAAGAAAAGCAACCAAAGAGGCATAAAACGAGATAGAGTTTTTAATGCTCTTCCATTGCTTTTGGAAACTGTTTAGTAATTGGGGACGCATATTTTAAGGGTTGGGTTCTCCTTAAAATACGGTATTTGGATAGGATTCACAATACTGGAGGCTGGAGCCTCCAAATCGCTTGTGGGTCGTAAGCTGGAGCTTACGACCAGTGTTTTGTGTTTAGTGTTTAGTGTTTAGTGTTTAAGTTAGAGCTTATGCCCAGTATTTAGCTTATGGTCAACATACTGGTCGTAAGCTCCTGCTTACGACCTAAAAGCGCTTTTAACGAGGCTCCAGCCTCGGGTTACGTTTCTTCTTCCTTAAATACTCCGTCATAAAGACTCCACCTAGAATCAATCCCATTCCATAAATACTATCCTCCAAAGGAATAGTTAAGATACGGAAGCCCATAAAGTGCGCTTCATTATACCATACAACTTCTTCCTCTATACCTGTTCCAGTCAATACTCCATTCACCAATAAAAACGGCAATAACATCACCAAATACGTCCAGTAAAATTGACGTAGTATCGTTTTATGTGCAGAACGTTCAATACCCATAATCAACAGTAAGGTAAATGCAAAGGCAGATGCTGTATACCAGTTATCCCAATAAATCACCAATAAACCTCCTAACACCAACTGTAAACCCAACGTTATCTTTTCTGTCAACTGTTCTGATAGTTGATAAGGAAAATAGGTCGTCAAAACGTAATGGGTAAAAATACAGGCATAAGGAACCGTTACAAAGAATAATATCTCTTCGATCGGCAACCCAAAGAAGGCAATACCTTGCAAGTACCTCGGATTAAATCCCCACACTCCATAAGCCGTGAATAATATATCCCACAGAATAAAAAAAGTACCCACCACAGTAATTGCAGGCCAAAGGGCCTTCCAGTACGTATAGAAATGCACCTTCTTATCAAAGCTCAACAGCAGTGGAAATATAATGACGAGTAAATCAATCCAAAGATATAGACTCATGCTTTTTTCTTTCTTTGTTCCCTATAAAACTTCAAAGGGACTACCAACATCCCAAAACATTCCCCATCTTCTTTTCCCTGATGCTTATGATGCACCTTATGGGCCTTTCGAATCGCTTTTAGGTAAGCATTGTCCGTATGTGTCAACACTTTCAGGCGCTGATGTATAAACAGTTCATGAATAAAAAAGTAAACCAATCCATACAAGGCAATACCAAATCCAGCCCACATCTTGTAATCATACCCATGCATCATTCCAAACATGATCAACAACCAACTTGGAATTGCAAAAATCAAAAAGAAGGAGTCATTCTTCTGAAATATCCCATGATAAGGTGAGTGATGGTCTTCATGCAACTTCCACAAAAAACCATGCATGACGTACTTGTGTGCAAACCAAGCGACAAATTCCATCAACCAGAATACTCCGATCAATACCAGTATGTTTGTTAGCATTTCCATAGAATGTATAATTCTTAATTAACTAATATATTCAGGGCGACAAAAAACACGAACATTCCTGCACCCAACATGGCGGTATACTGTCGTTCTTTAACAACCTCCATTCCTATAAAATTAGCGACTAACCCCACAACATACCAGCCGACATAATTTTGTAAGGGAACAATACCCTCTTCCCATGTCCACCATTCAAAATGAATAGCCACGGGTTCTATAAGAATATCCAACAACACCAATATACCTGCGGAGAGGAATAATTTTAACCATTCATTTTTGAAAGGAACCAAGCTCACGCTGATCAAACTAACGATTACCCAGTTGACACCAATCATTGGAGGTGTCTCCAACCACTTCGGCCCTAAAGTACTTCCATAAGTATAATTACCAAAAGGCACTCCCGTATTCACGCCTAATATCTCTGCCGCATATCCAATTGTAAATATCAACCCTATCAATGCGATTCGTTTAGCCTCCCGTACCTGTTGTAAATACAAGAGCACTACCAAGATCATCAAGAGCATCATGGGTGTCAAGTTTACGAAAATCGCACTCCAAGGGGTAGCCATCCCTATCACTCCTACCGTCAGAAAAAAATAGACCAGCCAAACACTATGCTTCAATTGTAATGTCATCTTTAATCATGTTTACCGTTATCTTTGCTGAGTTTAAACATAGAGGAATACCTCCTCCTGGATGTACTGTACCTCCTGCACAATACAATCCCTTAATATACGTATGGTTGGGATGTCTTAAGAAAGCCGACTGCCAGGAGTTGCTATTTCCTCCATACAAGGCCCCCATAAAAGAGCCTGTCTTTTGTTCGATTTTTTGAGGATTCATGATTTCCTCCTCTTCAATATAAGAAGCTACCTCTACGTTCAGGGCTTCTGATAGCCTTTTGAGAACAAGTTGCTTCATTGCCTTTTGCTTTTCTGGCAGCAACACTTCCTCTCCTTCCTGAGCAGGAAGGTTCACCATCACAAACCAATTCTCTTTTCCTTCTGGAGCATCCTGCTTTACCACTTTGGAAGAAATATGAACATAGATGGTAGGGTCTTCCGGCCAAGTTTTATCTCCAAAAATTTGCTCAAACTCCCGTTTATAGTCTTCACTAAAAAATATATTATGTAAACCTAGTTCTGGAAAAACCTTACCCATTCCCCAATAAAAAACAATGGCTGAGGAACTTGGGAAACTCCTAAAGTCATAACGCTTTTTGATCGGTTGTTTCAACAACCTTGTATAAGTATAGAATATATCAACATTGGAAACCACGACATCTGCCGGATACCTTTCCTTGGTACTACGTACCCCTTTTGCTTTTCCTTCTTGGATCTCTATCTCCTCTGCTCCTTCTGAAAAATGAAACGACACCCCCATGTCTAAAGCCAGGTGATACAACGCATCACTGATGGATTGCATTCCCTTTACGGGGAAGTGTACACCTTGATTAAACTCCAAACTAGGAATCATACTCATCACCCCGGAAGTCTGATAAGGGTCCGACCCGTTATATGTCGCATAACGATCAAACAATTGAACCAACTTAGGGTGCTTAAGCTTCCTACGATTCAAACTATTTAAGGAAGTAAACGGGTTGAGTTTAAAAGACTGTAAAGCAGCACTCGCCACCCCTTTCTGCTTGTAAGTAGACCAACGGTGTAAGGAGTTTTCGACAAAAACATTCTTAGTCAAATCATATTTCCATTGACTTTTTTGAAGGTATTGAGCAACCTGCTCTGCAGGAACTCCAAATAAATCTTCAGCCTGTTTTGCAAACTCCTCAGGATTAGTCGCCGCTTGTAACTGTGTACCATCTTTCCAGAAGTAATGGCATCCCGTAGACTCCGTCACATAAGAGAAGTAGTCCTCCAAGCGCTTTCCACAATAAGAAAATGTCTCTTCCAATAGATGTGGAAGTGTAAACAAGGAAGGGCCTCGGTCAAAGCGATACTCTCCCAATGAAAAAGTCGATAACTTTCCTCCTACAAATGCATTTCTTTCGAGCACCTTTACCTCAAAGCCATCGGCCGCCAATCGACATGCCGAAGAAAGCCCTGCAACTCCTGCTCCTATTACAATTGCTTTCATATCTATTTTATAATAGTCTTAAAAAATCAGTCATGTCCTACTTTTCCCTACTATCGTCGGGGCGACCACAAGGGACACCCTTACTTCCTACTTCTCCTTACTATCGTCGGGACGACCACAAGGGGCGCCCTTACTTCCTACTTCTCCTTACTATCGTCGGGACGACCACAAGGGGCGCCCTTACTTCCTACTTCTCCTTACTATCGTCGGGGCGACCACAAGGGACGCCCTTGCTTCATCCTTCATCAAATAACTTTTCTATACCGTAAAAGTTTTAGAAAACTCTCCCCTTTCCTTTTTTTCTTCCCAAAAGTTAATGATTTTAAATATTACTTTAACCTAAAACCTTATAACACCTTTCATCCAAGGCAAATAGGATACCCCATAAACACTACTAACCCATGAGAGCTTTCTGTATTAGCCTATTCTTATTACTCATATTAAATCACAACCTCTACAGTCAAATTGCCTATCAGGAAATTACCAATGATAAGGTTTTTATAGGTACCTATGGACGTGTAGGAATGGATTGGAACTATGAGAACAATGGAAGTTTAGGGAGGAGATTAAACCTGGATAATATGGGGAGCATAGGCGGCCGATTAGAAGAGCAAGATTACTTTGAATTAGCCAATGCTTTTCGCTTTACTTCCCCAACACCAGACTCTACACTTATCCATATACAGTCTCGTCTTTCGATCTTTTCCAAAAGTTTAAGCTACTTTGCTAACGCCAACAGTGCTTCTCCTGGAGGATTAGCCTTTGCTTTTCCGGAACTGTACGTATTGGCTAAAGGTATTAAAGGCCTTCCCTTAAATGTCTGGTTAGGTAGCCGACTCTACCGTGGAGGGGATATCCAAATTGCAGATTATTTTTACTTCAATGACCATTCAGGACAAGGATTTGGGATAGAATATAAAAATACTCGTTTATCAACAATTGTAGTTTCTTCGACAGATACTACCTCTACCCTTCCTCCTTCTTTCTTTATCAATATACAAAGTGGTACTCCAAGTATTGCCTTAAGGGGACGATTTGTCTATGCGCTAGAACATGACTTTCAATTTAATGCCCGTCAGTCCGTTACTGCCTTAATGGAGTTTCATCACCTGGAAAATGCTAATCCTGAAGAAATCCGACAACTACCCGATAGCCTGCAAGATGTGCTAAATTACCCTGCCGATTGGGGGTGGGTCTTTGGGGCCAGATACCACCATAGCCATCAAAACTTAATCAACAACTCCTTCACTAATCTATCCATACGATACGGTAACCGTATTGCCAATGGTGGAGATGGAGGAATATCTAGGACCTACCTCACCTTTGGAGCACCAAATTTGGATATCGGAAAATTTAAGGGAGCTTATGCCTGGGCCTTGATAGGCCATAGTGTATTGCAGTTTAATGATAAAATCTCATTCGGCAGCTACCTGGTTTATCAACTCAGCAAAGGTGCCGCCAACACCAATGGGATAGCAGAGACTTATTTTGGAAGGGAAGTATTTAACCGTAAGGAAGACTTTACTGTAGGTACCCGAGCCACTTATTACCTCAGTGATTTGATTCACCTGTTCGGAGAAGTCCACTATAGCCAACGTCAAGACGGAGAGCAAGACCCTGCTTCCATGGTCAAGTTCAGCTTTGCGCCTACCCTAGTTCCCACACAAGAGAGACAACACTTTGCTCGTCCTCACTTACGGTTTGTCGTTTCTTTTGCACGCTATAATGATCAAGCGAGAGAGACACTTTACTCTCCTTTCCTTCGATTTGCTGGCTCTCAGCGTTGGGGGCATTACTTGGGCGTGAAGGCGGAGTGGTGGTTTTGGAATTAAAAACAACAATATATTTTGCATATCAAGTATGTTTTGTGCATTTTCACACCATCATTAACACTTGTTGATGCTATTTTTAAATAACCTCTAAATTAATAACCAAATTAAAATTATGAAAAAAGTATTCGTACTGATCGCTTCTGTATCTATGATGTTTGCATTCTCTAACTGTACACAACAAGAGGAAATCGAGCCTATTCAAGTAAATAAAGATACTGAAAAAGTGAGTGCTATCAGAGAAGGTGGTAGAACTGTTGGTGCTGGTCAGGTAACTGAAATTCTTGACTAATCCAAGTACACTAATAATACTTATCTAAGCTTCTGGCATCGCAATGTCAGAAGCTTTTTTTATGATGACCCAAATCACCATTTCCCACTAACCTCTCTCCCTTTATTTTTCTACCCCAATATAGACCTTTACCCCATCGAACAAGCTTTAACAATTATTCGATTTCACTATACAACGATATGCGTTTCAGTGGAAAGAGCCTCTGCATTTTTAGCCTGCCGCGAAAAGACGACTAACTGTACACTCCCCCGTTTCCACTCCAACGCATCAATTATCTACAAATGCGTTATGAAAACACTCTACTACTTAATGGGACTACTACTGTTGTTCCCGCTGATGTCGAATGCCCAACACCTGAAAGTCTCTGGACAACTGAAGCATCGTTTTGAGCATCGACACGGCTTTAAAACCTTACGTCCAGTTGACGATCATATGGATGTTGCAGCCAATTTCTTTGTACAACGTTCTCGTCTCAACCTGTTTTACGGCAACCAACTAAAACATATCAGCGTGGGGGTATCCGTACAGGACGTTCGAACCTGGGGTGCTACCAAACAGCTTAGTGTTGGAGATGCCAACAATCTCGGCATTCACGAGGCTTGGACGGAGATCAACTTCAATGAGCACCTCTTCATGAAACTTGGTCGACAAGAGCTGGTCTATGACAATTCTCGTATCCTCGGGAATATGGACTGGACAGAACAGGGAAGGAGTCATGACTTGGCCCTCTTCAAATATGAAAACCTGTTTAAGCTCCATGCCGGATTGGCCTATAATGTAGGAGAAGAAAGTCTCTACAAAACCCCTTTTGAGGTCTCTGGTAACTATAAGGAAATGCAGTTCTTATGGTTCAATAAACAGTGGGAGCACCTTAATTGGAGTATTTTATTATTGAATAACGGTATTGAGTATGTGGAAGAGGAAGAGGAAGGTCTATCCCATCATACGCCATCAGAGTTGGAAACCATCTACTCACAGCTATTAGGTACTTATATCGAATACCATAAAAATCACCTTAGCATCAATACTTCTGCTTATTATCAGGGAGGTACCAATTGTGAAAACCAAAACCTTAGAGCCTATAATATTCTCTGCGAGGTCAGATATAAAATAGATAACGGTTTGTCTTTACTCGCTGGCACAGAGCTTCTTTCCGGAACTGATATGGACGCTACAGATAATGTTTGTCGTGCCTTCAATCCACTTTATGGCAGTAATCACCACTTCAATGGCTATATGGATTATTTCTATGTAGAGAATCATGAAAATAGCGTTGGACTAGCAGACCATTATATAGGAATATCTCACCATTACCACCATTGGGATACCAGTGTAGAAACACATCTATTTAATGCAATGGGGAACATCGTCACAGAAGACGGACAATACCACCCTCAACTGGGAACAGAAATTGATATTTCTACGGCCTACCACCTTTCTGATGAAGTAGCCATTAAAGCCGGCTACTCTGTAATGGCAGCCACTGAGTCTATGGAAGTTCTGAAAGGAGGTGATGCTGAAAAGTTCAATAACTGGGCTTGGGTAATGGTAAAAATTCACCCTACCTTCTTCGAGACTCACTTAGAGCAAGAGAAAAAACTTAAGGCAAAACACCATTAGTTAATGAAGAATTAAAAATGAAGAATGAAGAATAGTCATTTTTTATTCTTCATTTTTAACTCTTCATTCTTCATTAAATCGGTGTGGCAATCACTCTCAATGGAGCTCCACTTCCCCCTCCAATCTTAGAAGGTAATGCTATCACATATACTTTTTGATCTGCTATTTTCTTTAGATTGGTCAGGTTCTCAAAAGCGGGAATATTGGCCGCAAACAATACTCTATGTGCCATAAAATCTTTAGACTGCCCATAGTCAATACTAGGGGTATCTAACCCTACCGCCTTAGCCCCTACATTTACTAGCCATAAAGCTCCTTTTTCTGAAAGTCCTGGGAAATGTAGATTCGGTACTGCCTCCTCTCCTTTTAGAGGAGTTCCCAAATAATCCGCCCTATCTGACCACTTACTCTCATGTCCCGTATAAAACAAGATAATCTTCCCGGTAGGATTCACCTTTTCTTTCTTGAACCACTCTTCTAAATCTTTCTCCGAAATCAAGTAGTCTGGATTATTATGCGCCTTATCCGAGAGGTCTACCACAATCCCTTCCCCTATCAATTGCTTGATCTCTATTTGATCTACACTTTTATTCCCTTCGGCAAAGTGAACGGGGGCATCCATATGAGTTCCTCCATGTTCTGGCATACAAAACTTATAGGCAGAATAATAGTACCCTCCCTCTGTTTCTCCTTCATATACGGGGTCTAAATGGAAAGTGCCCGGTTCTGTGGGCCAATAAATGGTATGCTGATCGAGGCTATGTGTTAAATCAATCCAGCTTTCTTCATCAGGAAAGGATGTACTCTGGCAGCTAAGTAATATGAGCAGTGATAAACTAAGAGCGTATGTTTTTTTCATGGGTATTATTGGGTAATAGGTAATAGGTAATAGGTAATAGGTAATAGGTAATAGGTAATAGGTAATAGGTAATAGGTAATAGGTAATAGGTAATAAAATCATTCAGTCTGAATAGTACAATAGAAAAGGTAGAAGATATAATACCTTCTACCTTTTACTTTTTACCTTTTATTTTTTCTTGCCCCAGATTTCTACTTTGGCTCTTTTCGTTACACCAATCATTCCGACAGTATCGTACTTAAAGCGTACTTTCTTCAGTTTATTATCCTTACCCGGTAAGTCAATTGTTCTGGAGCTTTGTCCATCGGTTAATACACCAATTACAGCAGGCTCACTTTTCTTCCCATCGTCCATCTCTACTTTGATCTCCTTGATTTTTACAGTGCCTTGCACGCATTTAATTTTGATCTTGGAGACATCAGCCTCTCCTTTTGAGGGTTTTACTTCGTCAGTTTCGGACTTAAAATTAACTGTTTTAGTAGCAATTTTCTCCCATCCATCCTTCTCACTCTGCGCATAGGCAGCTCCTATCGCCATCAACCATATGAGGATTCCTGAGAATAAAATTTTCGTTTTCATGATCTATAATGTTTTTGGGTTTAGTAACAGCAACCTTAGAAGAAGGCCTTTATCACTCTCACTCTGTCCATAGATAACATCATTTTTATTCAAAGCATTCGTTATAATATGTTCAAAAGTTATCTCCATTTTCGCTTCATTTTCTATCTTGCCAAAACTCCAAATGGAGTGATTTATCCATGTAAGGGAATGCCCAAAAGTAATGCGACAGGATTAACCTGAGACACTATTGAGGAGATTCCCAATAGAACTAAAAGCCATGCAAGTCTTTAGCATTGAACAGATCATTGAAAACATCCAGCGTAAAAAATACTTTGAAGGTTACGCTGCTGATCACTCCTTCTATATCAAAGTAGAAGATTACACTCCCTTTATAGGTGTAGCCATCCACAATGGACATACTTTACCTAACACTTTGGAAGAAAAGTCTGCATTAACAGAAGAAGAACGCTGGTATCATGAAGCACCACAAACGCTAGATATGATTTCTTCTTTGCCTATTGTGATGGCCGGAGAACACTCTCGATTGGCTTATGACTTAAATAAAAAAGAGGAGGCTTGTCTTTCAGAACAGATGGGAGAAGATACCTTATGGAAAGCGCCTCTTTCTTCCGAAGAGAAAGACCAACTTTTACAATACCACAGAAACTTTTACACCGTTCTGGAGGCTTTAGTAAATACTTTAGAAACCAAATACTCTGCCGTTTCTGTTTTCGATATTCATGCATTCAATTATCGACAGTTAGATAACACATCACCTACCTTTAATATAGGCACCAATAAAATGGATGATGTACATTATCGTAAGGATATCAATCACTTTCTAAAAGAACTGACACGTATCAAGTTGCCGAATATTGATGTCGCTGCTGCAGAAAATGAGGTATTCTATGGTAATGGCTACTTACTGGACCATCTCTCCACGAGCTTTGATAAGACGTTGGTTTTTTCTACCGATATCAAAAAAATATACTGTAATGAAGAGACTGGAGAAGTATACCCTGTTGTAGTAGATCAACTTACGAACAAGTTAAAGAAGGCCATCATCAGTACTGCAGCCTTTTTTGCTCGTCACCGTACCAACCTCAAAGTGGTGAAGAAAAACCATTTGCTTTCTTTTGAGGTCGACAAGAATCTACTAAAAGTAGATAAAATGCTTAGTGAAACTGCCAAAGGGTTTGAGATCTTAGGCATGGTCAACCCTATTAATATAGAGCAAGCTAAAAAGGAATTCTTTAAGTCCAAGTATACCAAAGTCCCTGAATTCAAGTATAAGCAACTTACCGTCAATCCTTTTGAGGTAAAGCGAAAATTATACTCTATTCCGGTAGAAGACATCAGTGATATATCTCTAAGGTTACTTTATCAAGAGATTATTGATTCTTTTGCGGATAAAATTGACCTTATCTCCACCATTGGTACAGATAAATTCTTGTATAATTCCTTACGTTACTTTGGGGAGCCCGATTATAAGGATGTACTAAATGCTGACTACTTACTGCATTGCTCTCCAAGCATTGATGGCAATGAGGAAGAAAACCTCACACCACAAGAAGTACAACAGTTCTTCAAGGAGGTCATGGCTAACTATGGTTTTAATGCTAAGGTGGAAATCTCAAAGCAGATTGTCTCCAAAGTATTGATTCTTAATAAGCAGAAGATGGTCAAGATCCGTAAGAATGCACGTTTCTCTGAAAAGTCGCTTTATGCCTTAGCCGAGCATGAGATCGGCGTACATATGGTCACTACTGTCAATGCGCGTTTACAACCTCTGGGAATTTTCCGATTGGGACTGCCACACAATACACATACGCAGGAAGGCTTAGCCATTCTTAGTGAGCTCTTGTCAGACAATATGACGATGTCTCGACTCAAAATGCTAGCCCTGAGAGTAAAGGCTATTGATTTATTTATGAAAGGGAATGACTTCAGCGCAGTCTTCCATTATCTAATGGATGCCGGAAAGCTAGGAGAAGAACAGGCCTTCTACTTGACTGCTCGTATTTTCCGTGGAGGAGGCTTTACGAAAGACTACCTTTACTTAAGAGGTTTTCGTGATATCTTAAAGGAATACAAGGCTGGAAATGATCTTAACTCCTTACTTATCGGGAAAACAACGCTTCGTTACCAGAATATTATCAATGAGATGATTGAACGTAAGATTTGTATCCCTCCAAAATACATCACTCAGTCTTTTAAAAGCCCCGTAGAAAGCAATGCGGTCATCAATTATATAATGGAAGGGTTACACTAGTGGACTGAACGCCAAGTAAACTTATAGTTAAGTGCTACTTTTAAGGGGTTTAAGGAAGAAGGATAAAGGATTACTATCCATAGGTTCTTATTCCTTTATCCTTTATCCTTTATCCTTTATCCGCTTGGAAGTAGTAACTTTATTTCTATCAGAAAACTTAATGTTTAGACCACTAATTGTTAGTGTAGAGGTGTAAAGTGTAAACATGAATCATCCCATATTAACAAATGACTTAGCTTTCTAAGAACTCATCACTTTATAGCTATCTCACAAGCCCTTTATAAGCTTCTTCATTTTTTCCTTGATGAAAAAACGAAGCAAAAAAATCAAGGCTTTGAAGAATTTGCCTAATTTCTAATCGCAAAAGCTAAAAATTCCAAACTCGCTACGCTCAAACAATGGAATTTTCTTAACGCTTTTGCGATTAAAAATTTTAACGGCAATTCTTCAAGGCCGTTTTTAAATATATAAAGGTACTTTTTAAACAAAAAAACATGAATCATCTCTTAAATGTTAATATGAGATGACTCATGTCTACACTAAAATTAGGGCATAAAAAAAAGTCTAGATAGCTCCAGACTTTTCTTTAACGTAATCCGTTCGGCAAATCGAACGAGTCCTAGAAGTTTTGCTCAGCATAAAGCTTTTGCTTGTAAGCAGCTTTAATTTTAGCATTTCTTTTAGTTACTGACGGCTTCTCATAGTAAGCACGTGCTCTAACTGTTCTCAAAACTTTAGTTCTTTCGAACTTCTTCTTAAATCTCTTTAGAGCTCTATCAATAGACTCGTTGTCTTTTACGTTGATTACTAGCATTATAATTCCCTCCTTTAAAATTTAAATTTTTTACGGACTGCAAATCTACGAAATTTCTTTACAAAAGAAAAAGTACACATAAAAAAATCCCTACTACTTACCTCCCTGATATTTTTTCTACTGTATTACGTGAGATGTATCATGTTTATGCTTAATTTATATTTAGCAATATTATTAAATAGCGCCGAGAAAAAAGATACCTACTTATAGCTCAACAACTTACCAACCCTATCATGTATCCTCCTTAATATGCTTAAAAACAGATAAAAGGCTGAAAATTATAAAACACATTCAATATCAGGCGTACTTATTGCGCTATTTTTTGATCACACGTTTAAAATTGCTTGACTTATGATCAAAACAATTACCCAAATATTCATTTACTTTCATCTTCTTATACTCTGGAATCATAATACAATAGCCCAATCCACAGAAGAAGATTCCTTAAAAGAAGTCGCAGAAGCGTGGGTAGCTCAACTCCCCGCAGTAAAATCACTCCAGGAAGAGCGGTCACATATGCCATTTCCTCTAAGAATGGTCTCTGATACAGTAATACGTCACTTAATCGAAGCCTACCCGGAGCTTTCTGAGCACCAACGTAACATGCTACAAAAAGATGCCCATTTTACGGGTAAGATGATTAGTGATATCCGCTATTCCAAAAAGTTCTACCTGATCAAAAAGCTATTCAGCAGTCAACTTGATTATCTGAAAAACAATAAACAATGGGATGGCAACCGCTTTGTCATTCTCATTAATGCCGCTCCTAAAAACAGGGGCGGACAAAGAGGCTATCTATACTTCCTGAAATCCGATAGCATGTTGGAATTCAAAATATCCTCATCATGGAAAGGTATAGGATTCAAAGGGGACTCTGGAAAAACCCCTATGGGCTATTTCTTATTGCGAAATGAGCGCCGTGAGGACTGGGATGCCCAAACCATCCTCACCCCCATAAACGAGATCTTTATGAAGATCTACGAGCAACAAAAAATTGGCATCACTAAATGGTTGCGATTGGTCAATACCCGTAAGGAAAAGGCCTATATGCTATCCAATCAGTTGGCATTGGAAGGACAAAATGATGGAAAAGAATACGTTCCTCTATCGGCTCCTGAGTACTATTTTATCAATGATAGTAGTGTTCATTACCTTGATAACACAAACTCCCTTGAAAGACAACTTTACATCCATGGAACTAATAGGGAGGAGCAACTGGGGGGAGCATTCTCAGGTGGCTGTGTCCGTATAGACAACATTTTCTCTTATGTCCTGAAAGAAATTATTATTCGCCAAAAAGTGATTCCTGTATTTATTGATGCGATCCCTTATTACTCTGTGGTTGCTAGTAACCATAAAGTAGCCAATCGATCAGAAGCAGTAAAAATGCTGAAATTCAATAAAGATAATTACTTCCTTTATGGCCAAATCCACCATAGAAAAACAACACTTGTGAAAAGTCAGCGTCTAAGCCGAACTATTACACAACCCATCATCAAGATCCTAACCGTAGAGCCTAATGCCCGAATTTATCTTCGACTTAGTTCCTCCATGCCCATTCCAGAAAAGGCACTATTCGACTTAATCGAACAAGATGATTCCATGCAAATATTTACCGACGTACCTTATCAGAACACCTTTGATCTACGACAGGTACACTACCGAAATTCCAAAGACCCGGCCGTAGAGAACAAGATCACCATTGAAGAAGGCATACAGGAAATTGGAGCTCGATTAAAAGAGGCTAAGGAATTTTTACTGCAAGATATTCTTAAAAATCATCCCGATAGTACACTAACGGTTGAAGACCTTTCAGATAATATCATGATTGATATCAGCCAAGCCGAAATCGCATGGAATGAAGAGGTACAAGACCCCTTAGAGTATCTTACTCTCAATACTCCTCGAAAGCTTGTTTTAAGGTATTACAATCAATTGCTGAAACTAATGAAAGATAACCCCAACGCATTCTTTGAACGCAAGGAACTACAGTGGCTGAGTCCTTTTGCCTTCGAAGAGCAGATTCATCAAGAAGGGGCTGTATTTTATAAAAAAGATGGGCTTATGGTACAAGCGTATCTCTATGCGCTAGGGGAGTGTTTATTGAGAAAGGATGCTTTAAAAAGAAAAAATATTGCCTCTTTTGAAGAAGAAGGTCTGTTCTATCAATTTATGCCCAAAGAAGAATCCCTTCGTCTAAAACATTTTGATGAACATGGATTTAAGGAACTCCTACTATATTCTATGACTGAATCTAAAACTGGAGCCTATATTGTCGGAGAACGAAAAGATATCAAGAACACAATGTACAATATGCTCTTATTATCTGAGGAATACTTCAGTAGATTCAAGCAATTAGAGAACCTATTGAAAGTAGAAATGCGAATTGCCGTAGATAATGAATTGATTGTGGAAGGCGATGAGGAAGAACGATAAAATCGTACGGCCGCACCAATGGCGCGGCCGTACGATTTTTTTTTAATATGTTATTGTCCGATGACTAAGCCAAGAAGATCAATTCCCAAGAACTTATCAAAGATCGTTACAATAGTAATAGACCCTAAAATCACTGGACAAAGATATTTCAAAGCAAATTCCATATACTTTGCCAACAAGGTATATTTAAAGTTTGGATTACCTTCTGCAATCTCTGCGTATAGGTTTTTCTTCTTCCAAACATAAGCACCATAAATACTGATCAGGAATCCTCCTAACGGAAGCATAGTGTTACTAGCAATATTCTCTACCCAATCCATAAAGTGAATCTCAGTAAAGAACTCCACACCACCTGCTGACATTAAGGAAGGCATACCAATAGCAAAAATTATTGCTGCTACTCCCCAAACGGCTTTCTTACGCTCCACTTTCATCTCATCAACCACAAAAGCTACGGGAACCTCCAAAAGAGAAACTGTAGACGTCAGTGCTGCAAATGACAATAAAACAAAGAATACCCCTCCTATAATAGAGCCCAACACAGGACCTAAGGAGCTAAAAGACCCTGGAAGCAACATAAAGATCATTCCTGCACCTCCCTTAAAGTCCATAATACTACTGTTTTGCTCATGAGCTACAAAGCCCAAAAAGGAGAACATCATCAAACCACCAATAAAGGCAATCCCTACATCCGCGATGGTAATGAAAGCAGAAGAAGTAATGATATTTTCTTTCTTGCTGATATAGCTACCATACGTCAATAAAGTACCCATACCCAAGGATAAAGAGAAAAATGCCTGACCCAATGCGCCGTACACTGTTTCCATCGTAATCGCACTGAAATTAGGTACCAAATAATAATACAAGCCTTCTGCAGAACCCGGTAGAGACAACGCATAAAGCATCAACCCCAATACCATGACTAACAAAGTAGGCATCAAGATCTTTGATGCTTTCTCAATACCTGCCGATACTCCATTAGAAACGATAAATGCTGTCGCTAACATAAAGGCCGTCGCATAGGCACCAGTAGTTTTCCAATCTGCCACAAAAGATCCAAAATTACTTCCTACTTCAAAGTTCCCTTGGAACATCTCTATCGCAAAACCCAATGTCCATCCTGCCACTACATTATAAAATGACAAGATCAACATACCAGCAATCACTCCCATGATTCCGATAAAAGACCATTTCTTGTGTCCTAGTTTTCTAAATGCACCTACCGGGTCCTTAGATGTATGTCGTCCAATTGCAATCTCTGTTGCCATCACTGGAGTACACAAAATAAAACAAAACCCCAGATACATCACGACAAATGCTGCTCCACCACCGTCACGTACCTCAAACGGGAATTTCCAAATATTCCCCAACCCTACGGCAGAACCTGCTGCTGCCAAAATAAAGCCTAGTCGATTGGAGAACCCTCCTCTGCTATTAGCCATTTGAATGTTAGATTATTGTAATTTATAATTCGTTTAGTTATGATAAGCCAGTTCTTTACTTTAGTCCACTCAGTTGATTACCAAAAAAATCACCAGAAAACACTTTTCATTGGCTTTAGATCCATAAATATGCAAATTTATTCTGAATATGATACAAAAAACAATAAATACCACCTAATAAGGATATCATTACATTATCGATGCATCGTTGAATTATTTTGCATAAAAATCGGATTTATTCTTATATATCTTTAGCTACTGTGATTACTAATATTTCTTCTTAAACTTCTCATACAAGTCGGGACGACGCTCCTTTGTACGCTCTATAGATTTCTCAAAGCGCCACTCTGCAATCTTCGCTTCATGTCCTGAAAGCAAAACATCTGGCACCTTCATTCCGTCATATTCTGCAGGTCTGGTATATACAGGTGGTGCCAATAAATCATCCTGAAAAGAATCGGATAGTGCAGAGGTTTCATCATTCATCACACCAGGGATTAAGCGTACTACCGCATCAGCGACGATTGCTGCTCCCAGTTCTCCTCCCGTCAATACGTAATCTCCTACACTAATTTCCTTGGTAATAAATTTCTCTCTAATTCGCTCATCTACTCCCTTATAATGACCACATAAAATAATCAGGTTACCACCAAGAGATAACTGATTAGCCGTTTGTTGATTAAACACCTCTCCATCCGGTGTCATATAAATGATCTCATCATAAGTTCTTTCTGCTTTCAGGTCATTGATACAACGCTCTATAGGCTCTATCATTAAAACCATTCCCGCACCATACCCATAAGCATAGTCATCAATTTGCCCGTGCTTATTAATGGCATACTTTCTCAAATCATGAACGGCAATCTCCACCAGTCCATTATCCTGTGCTCTTTTAAGAATGGAATGAGAAAAAGGCCCTTCCAACAATTTAGGCACACAAGTAATTATATCGATTCGCATGATTGATTTCTTAAGAAACTTCTGTGGTTTGCAAGGAATACGAGATTTCTATCCGCTTCCCCAACATTAGAATTCGGCAATATCGCAAAAATAATGTAGATCCCTGAACAAGGAGGTTGTAAAATACTAAGATTTCTGTTCTATTACACTCATCGCTCCTCCTTGAATAATAGTTATATTTTTCATAAATTATTGAGGATTACCCTATTCAATGCAAACTGTTTCATCACCCTATTGTATCTGTAACAATTGTCATATACTGTTGCTAAAACGCCCTCAACGCATGCTTTATCGATTAATCTTACTTCTGTTACTTATTTGTTCTTATGCCACCGCCAGTTGGTCTCAATCCAACAACAGCAGTGCATTAAAAGATTTCACTTTTGAAAGGGAAAAGCAGAAAAAGCTACGCATCAAATTTCAATTGATCAACAACCTGATCATCATACCCGTATACGTTAACCGACAAAAAGAACCCTTAAATTTTGTTCTGGATACGGGAGTAGGCTATCCCATTATGGTGCATAAGGAAGCCGCCAAGAATGCAAAGCTCAACACACAACGTATGCGTAAGATAACGATCAAGGGAGTAGGAACAGATCAGACAGAATCCTTAGATGCCTACCATTCCTGGGGCAATCATATTCACATCAAGGGGGGAGTTATTGGTAACAATCAGGATGTATTATTCCCTGAACGAGACATCTATCATCTCTCTGAGAATCTGGGTATGGAAATTCATGGATTAATAGGTTACAATATCTTCAAAGACTTTGTGATTGACCTAAATTATAACCGAAAAACGATCACCCTATACCAACACGACTATTTTCAGAAAAAGGTCAAAAGACGAAAAAAAAGGTATCAGACCATTCCCATGGATGTCAGAAACCGCAGAGCATTTATCACTGCAAACCTCAGCGGGCAACCGCAACCACTAGACAGTCTTGAATTGATGATTGATACCGGAGCCAGTAACGGCATTACATTGTTTGAAGATGAAAACGAAAACCTACTCGCTAGTACCAAAGCACTCCGAACCTACCTGGGAGTAGGACTCAACGGTAGTCTTTATGGGAAGCTCGATCGTCGAAAAGCTTTTCAAATAGGGGATTATACCTTTAAAAACCCTGTCATCAATTTCCCTGACACCTTAGCATTTAGAGGAATCGGTGAGCAAACAGATCGAAAAGGAAGTGTAGGCGGAGAGCTTTTAAGAAGGTTTAAAATCACACTTGACTACCAAAATGAAACCATTTACCTTAAAAAAGGAGCCGACTTTTCAGACCAATGGCTTTACAACCTAAGTGGGTTAGAAGTCAAAACTCCTATCCCCGGTCTCTATTTTTATGAAATCGCCATGGTCAGAAAAGGTTCTCCCGCCGAAAAAGCTGGCATACTTGCAGGTGATCAATTACTAAGCATCAACGGAGTAAGCACATTAACCTGCTCTTATGAGAAAGTAATCGAACTATTACATCAACAAAGAGGCAAAATGACCGTAGTGGTACAAAAAGCAAATGGAGGCTTATTGAAGGTGAAGCTACGATTAAAAGACCCTTTGCAGTGAAAAATTATCAATTTTCAATGATTAATTTTCAATTAATGACTTATTCATACCTGTGAAAAAACCAACATTGATAATTGATCATTCTTCATTCTTCATTAAAAACTGTCAACGTCAGCCCATCGATATCCTCCAGCTTGGCCTGCACTTCTGGAAATAGTGATTCTCTTATCCAAAAGGTTATACGACAATTCATATCAAACTCCTGTTGACTAAAATCCAAGTCGTAGTTTTTGGCCACCTTCATCACCTCATTCATTTGAGGGTATTCAAAGCCGATACGAACGTGTTTCTGTAAAAACTCCTCGATAATTGTCGCCTCTTCCAAAGCCTCAGCGGCAGCGGTTTTATAGGCATTCACTAATCCTGAGACTCCCAGTTTAGTTCCTCCAAAGTACCGTACCACAATCACGACTACGTCAGTCAGGTCCTTGGAACGTATCTGATTGAGGATAGGTGTCCCTGCAGAGTTCCCTGGTTCCCCATCATCATTGGCACGAAAACGTTTTTTGTCTGCCCCTAAAATATAGGCATAACACCAATGTCGAGCATCATAATACTGCTTACGATACTGCTGTACAATTTCTTTTGCTTCTTCTTCTGTTCTTACGCGATGAGCAAATCCTAAAAACTTACTTCCTTTCTCCTTGTATAGTCCTTCAGATATTCCTTCTATAGTTAAGTAAGCATCTTCCATATTATTGTTGAATTATTGAGGCGGCTTACACCACTGGTTGAGTAGCGACAAGCACTATTGAGTCCATTACATGGCGTGGACTTCGCTCCGTTGAATTGTTAGTTTATGTGGGCAACCACGTGGGGTCGCCCCTACCTTTTACCTTTTACCTTTTACCTTTTACCTTAAAAACTGAGTAGTTGCTCTCATGATTTCTTGAGAATGCGTTGGCAAACTCTCCTTAGTATAAGGGTGCTCTCCTCCAAAAGTATGTCCGGCTCCTTCTACGATCAGCATTTTACTGCCCGGTTGCTTCACATGTAAATAATGCGCTGCTTTAACCGGCACCGTTTCATCTTCACTACCATGAATTATTAAAATAGGAACATCCAATGTTGCTATCGCCTTACCAATATCCAATCGATCTTGATTGGTGTAATAATCTTCCACGATTTTATACTTCAAAGGCAAACTCTCCCCTGTTCGTCCATTAATGACATGCGCAATCCCATTCTTTTTCCACTTCTCTATAAAATCATCCGAAAACAGCTTAGTAATCGCAGGAATACTTGCCCAAGTTACCACTTTTTTGATGCGAGGATCTTCCGCTGTTTTTAATAAAGCCATTCCTCCCCCACGACTATGTCCAACAAGATGTACATTGTTAAGATCTACATTTGGAACAGGGCAATCATCATCAAAAATCCAATCCACTGCAGTGCCTATATCGTCTAGCTCTGTTGTAAATGTATTTTCTGAGAACGCCTCCATATCGGTTACTTCCCAAGGCATATCCATTGTTGTTCCATCCATAGAAAAATTAGGTTTCACAACCAAAAAACCTTCTTCAGCCCATTGTTCTGCCATCAAGTTAAAGCATCCCCAGTCCTTAAACCCTTTAAAACCGTGAATCAAGATAATAACAGGCTTTTTCGCCTCATGCTTCTTCCAAATGGCATCCGCCAAAAAACGTTTTCCTCCATGCTGGGAGGTCAGAACAAACTCTATTTTTTTCATGGATATAATCTTTTTCAGTAGTTTTTATTGGCTTCTAAAAAGTGATTGACTGTATACCCTATAAAAGTATACGGTCAAATATAAGGAATGCATAACGTTTACAACGAGTAATCAAAAGAATTGTTCCTCTCTTAGTCTCCTTCGTACTATTAAAAAAGAGCCCCCTTGCAAAAAAAATATTATTCTGCGACTTCAAAACAAATCCTCTCACGAGAGCACAATAAACAAAGTAACACAGAACAATACCTCAATACCCTCAAATTAAACAACATCACCACAAGGTCTTACTTTGTTACCTGCAAAGGAATCTGAAAAAGAAATAAAGAATTTTTGTTTGCACTGATATTTATTCTCTCTAAATTTGTCCGGCAAATATTAACACTTAAATATTTGCTATCGATGTCAATAGATCCATCTAAAGTCCTTTATGAGGCGTTAACATACGACGACGTATTATTACGCCCAGCATACTCAGAGGTTCTTCCGAGAGAGACAGATACGTCTACCTACCTTACTAAAAAAATCAAGCTAAACATTCCTTTGGTATCTGCTGCAATGGATACTGTTACCGAATCGGAATTGGCAATTGCTATTGCCAATGAGGGTGGTCTTGGTTTTATTCACAAAAACATGACGATCGCAGAGCAGGCTGCTCAAGTAAGAAAGGTAAAACGCTCACAAAGCGGTATGATTCTGGATCCGGTAACCCTAACACCGGAAAAGACATTAGCAGATGCTAATGCCTTGATGAAAGAATTCAAAATTGGAGGTATCCCTGTAATCGATAAAGAGGGCATTCTAGTTGGTATCCTTACCAACAGAGATCTTCGTTTCCAAAAGAACCTGAAAAGACAGGTGAAGGAAATCATGACCAGAGAGAACCTTATTACGGCAAACGATGGAGTGACATTGGAACAAGCTGAGGAGATTCTTCAGGAGTTCAAGATTGAAAAACTTCCAATTGTTAGCAAAGCAAACAAGCTAATCGGGCTAATCACTTATAAAGACATTCTTAAGAACAAGAACAGACCTAACGCCTGTAAAGATCAATACGGTCGTCTGCGTGTAGGGGCTGCTGTTGGAGTTACTGGTGATATGATGGAGCGTGTTACTGAACTAGTAGCAGCTGGTGTTGACATCATTGGACTAGACACTGCACACGGTCACTCTAAAGGAGTTATTGATGCTCTTAAGCGTGTAAAGAAAGAATACCCTGAGCTAGATGTTGTTGTTGGTAACGTAGCTACAGCTGAAGGAGCTAGAGCTTTGGCTGATGCAGGTGCTGACTGTGTTAAGGTAGGAGTAGGACCAGGTTCTATCTGTACAACTCGTGTCGTTGCAGGGGTTGGTGTCCCTCAGCTTGCTGCAGTATTTGAAGCGGCAAAAGGACTAGAAGGAACAGGCGTTCCATTTATTGCTGACGGTGGTATCCGTTTCTCAGGTGACTTTGTAAAAGCGATCGCTGGTGGTGCTGGTGTAGTGATGATCGGATCATTGCTTGCAGGTACTGAAGAAGCTCCAGGAGAAATGATCATCTACGAAGGACGTAAGTTTAAGTCTTACCGTGGTATGGGCTCTGTTGAGGCTATGGACAAAGGATCTAAAGATCGTTACTTCCAGGATGCAGAGGACGACCTTAAAAAGCTGGTACCAGAAGGAATCTCTGGACGTGTTCCTTACAAAGGACGTGTAGAAGAGGTGATCTACCAAATGGTAGGAGGCTTGAAAGCTGGTATGGGCTACTGCGGTGCCAACAGCATTGAAAAACTACAAGATGCAAAATTTGTAAAAATCACTGGTGCTGGAGTTAGAGAATCTCACCCACACGATGTGACTATTACAAGAGAAGCTCCTAACTACTCTACACGATAGTTTGGTCCTTCCAAGATATAAAATATACCTCCTCTATCATTACTTGATGGAGGAGGTTATTTTTTTAATGACTAAACTCCACAACTTCTCCATCTTCCGGAATAGATACCTTCTCACTTATCCCTTCCGAAGTCAATCGTTCTCTCAAACCTTTTCGGGTAGTAGGGCAATGGTTTACGGCTTCTAGATGATTAGCCAATACTTTTCCCGGGGCCTGCTTTACAAAACGGACCACATCATCCACCGTCATCAATAACGGTTTTCCGAAGTCCAATCGAGCAGTGCCTGCTGCTACTACTGCTACTTCTGGTTTAAAGGTTTTTAGTGCTTTATCTACATCTTCTGTATATACCGTATCTGCACTAATATACAAAGATGGCGTATCTGGCAATGCAATACAGAATCCCATCACATTACCCATTGGGCCTGCTATAAAACCATAACCATGACGGGCAGGAATTCCCATAATCGTTCCTCCCAAAAAAGTCTCTTCCTTCCAATACTCCAAAGTCTGTACGACATTCAACCCTCTCTTACGAAAGTGCTTTTCATCCTTGGCACTACAAGTAACGGGGATATTTCTTTCTTTTAGAAACTGCTCTCCTGCTTTGTCAATATGGTCTGGATGCTGGTGTGTGATCACGCAATGCGTTACTTTCTCCAGAATAGGCTCACACCCTGCCGGCATAGGCACAATAGGATTTTTTCGGGCTTTATAACGAAACAAGGTAAAGGTAGGCATACTTCCCTTTGGACCTAACATAGGATCAACTAGAATAACCTGTGTCGAGGTTTCTACCACCATCGTGGCATTTCTAAAATGATGAATTTTCATATGAATCACAGTTTGATGTATTCTAACAAAAGTAGAACAAGCAAAAGCTGTAATTCATTGATTCAAATCAAGAAATTCGTTTGTGGAAAAGGTCATACAGCTTTTCAAGAGGTCTCATCTATTCTCGTTTTATTACTGGAGGCTGGAGCCTCCAAATTGCTTTTGGGTCGTAGGCTGGAGCCTACGACCAGTAGTATAGTATATTCTTCATTCCTCATCCTTCATTCTTCATTAAAAACTCTTCATTCTCCTTCCCAGCCAGCTCGTCAACAACACCCCTACTCCTACCACAGAAATAGAGCTCAATGGCATCAGGATAGCAGCAATGATTGGGGATAAATTACCACTCACGGCAAACAGTAATCCCACGGTATTATACATTAAGGAAATTACAAATCCCAACTTCACCACCTTGATACTGTTCTTAGTAAAGTTGACCATTGAAAACAGTCGTTTAAGCTGTTCTGCACTCAATATAGCATCGCAAGCAGGAGAGAAATGATGTACATCCACCGCCACTGCAACGCCTACATCAGCCGTTTTCAAAGCTCCTGCATCGTTAAGACCGTCTCCCAGCATCATTACCTTCTGACCTTGCTGTTGCAGGCTTCTGATATAGTTCATCTTATCCTGAGGAGATTGTTGAAAGTACAGAGGAGTTTCCTGACCGAAAACCTCTTGCAAACGTTCTTTTTCACCTTCATTATCTCCAGATAATAGGGATAGTTGATAAGATGTTCCCATTTGCTCAATCAAAGGACGCATTCCCTCTCGGAGGGTTTGCTGCAAAATAAACTTACCCAATACCTTTCCATTGACTGATACATAAGTCACGGTTTGCAGTTCCTTAGGTTGACTCCCAGCATCAACTCCAACAAAAGAAGCACTTCCTACCTGTACGGCTTGCCCCTCGATCTGCCCCTGAATTCCTTTTCCTTCTACTTCTTGATACCCTTCTATTGTTATACCTTTTACATTCTCATTCAAATAAGTACTCACCTGTACACTAACAGGGTGCAAGGATTGCTTCATCAAGGCTGCAATATTTTTTCGCAATTTGGGCGTCAGTGTCTCTCCTTCCCATTGTACTTGCGTCTGATCCGAAGCAGTAATAGTACCTGTCTTATCAAAAACTACATCCGTAAGAGATGCCATACGTTCTACCGCATTGGTGTCTTTAATGTAGAAGCCTGCACGGGCCAATATTCGGAGTGTATTTCCCAATGTAAAAGGAACATTCAACGCTAAGGCGCAAGGACAAGCGACAATCAATACAGCAGCAAATACATAAAGGGCAAACTCGGCTCCTCGTTCTTGCCACCAGTAAGTAGCTGCAATTGTAGAGATCAACAAGACAATCATCGTAAAGTATTTCCCTACTCGATTAGTCCAGTTATTGAAATCATGTGCTTGTTCTTGCTGAAACTCCTGCTCACTCCAAAGACTCGTCAGGTAGCTTTGGGAGACGTCTTTCACTATTGTGATATCAATGGCACTTCCTTGCTGTCTTCCTCCGGCATAAATCAATTCCCCTTCCTGTTTCGTAATCGGTCGGGATTCTCCCGTAACGAAACTATAATCAATCTTACCCCTTCCTTTCAATAGATGGGCATCAGCAGGAATAAGTTCTCCGTGGTGAATGCGAAGGATATCCCCTTTTTCGACCTTGGAAAGGGGAATACTTTGCTCCTCTCCATTTACCATACGGGTAACGGCAATCGGAAAATAAGATTTATAATCTCGTTCAAAGTTGATATTATCGAAGGTTTTCTGCTGAAACCACTTTCCTATTAATAATAAGAAGATCAAAGCAGACAGAGAGTCCAGATACCCTGCCCCTGTATCACTAATGATTTCATATAGACTTCGAGCAAATAGCGCCAATATCCCTAAGGAAATAGGCACATCAATATTCACTCCCTTATGTTTGATCGCCGACCAGGCTGACCTCAAATAATCATTTGCTCCATAGAAAAATACAGGAATGGACAATAGGATATTCAGATAACCAAATACCTCTACGAGTTGCTGATCAAAAGAAGTAATGCCCAAGTACTCCGGAAAACTCAATAGCATGATATTCCCAAAGCAAAAACCCACGACCCCCAGCTTGATATAAAAAGCGGTAGTTTGGGTACTGTTCTTTTTCTCCTTTTTATCCATTCGCTCCAGGTTGATCAACGGTTCGTACCCCAGATTGATCAACACTTCTACCAGCTTGCGTATAGAGATTACCGACTCATCAAAATTTACGTAGATTTCTTTTTTCATATAATCTACCCTTGCATTGAATATACCTTCCTGTAAAACCGGCAGTTTTTCCAGTAACCATATACAAGAAGAACAATGAATCTGAGGTAGATGAAAACTAATACGAGTAGTTCCTCCATCCGAAAAGTCAATCAGCTTATTACGAATACTTTCATCGTCCAAATAAGCAAGCTTCTCTCGGGATGTTCTGACTTTTTGCTGTACACCAGGCTTGTTATTCAGTTGGTAATATTGATTCAGGTCATTCTGGTCCAATACCTGATACACCATATGACATCCGTTACAACAAAAAGATTTCTCTTCTTCTTGAATGATCTCATCCTCACAGGGTTCTCCGCAATGATAGCATTCCTCGACTTGTTTCATCGTTTATTGTAGTTGTTAGTAATCGCCCCTGGCTTCTGGTAGCGCTTGTTTGTTCTAAAAATCTGTTTACTACCCAAATGTAGGAAGGATAGGAGGTCGTAAATGATGAGCAATGTCAACATTTCATACTGATAAATATCCAATCCCCAACTTAGGAGGTGCTGATATTTCTGTATCTTTGTCGATTGAAAATCATTACAGTAAACCAGCTAACAAATAGAAATGCTATCCAAAGGAGTCAAACTTATGTTACTGTCCACCTTGGTGATGACAACCATGCAGACTTTTGTCAAATTCGTCTCGCATATCCCCGCCACTGAGGTCGTTTTTTTCCGTGCCGCCATTTCACTCGTCATGAGCTATGCAATGCTCTATCGTCAGAACGTAAATATATGGGGAAAGCCAGAAAACCGTCCAACCCTTTGGATGAGAGGAATCTTCGGTACATTAGCTTTGGTGATGGTTTTTGCGACCTTCCAAAATATGCCTTTAGCCTCTGCTTTACTGTTACATTACCTGGCTCCGATCTTTACCGCTTTACTGGCGGCCATCTTTCTCAAAGAGCGTATTCGCCCCATCCAATGGTTTTTCTTCCTACTTTGTTTTGCGGGTATCGGCATGATCAAGGGTTTTGACAGTAGAGTAGAAACACTTTATTTCGTATTGGGTATTGTAGGTGCATTACTCGCTGCTGCAGCTTATACGATGATTGGCAAACTCAAGGGAAAAGAAAACCCTGTGGTAATTGTCTTCTACTTCCCTTTTGTGGCCATGCCTATCACAGGACTATACTCTTATTTCAATTGGGTAACTCCTCAAGGAACCGACTGGCTTTTCTTATTGGGTATCGGAATTTTGACACAAATTGGACAAATCTTGTTGACCAAAGCCTATCAAACAGACCAGGCCAATAAAGTAGCCAGTGCCAACTACACAGGAATTATCTATGGATTACTCTATGGCTTTTTCTTATTTGGAGAATTATTCCAATGGGAAGTCTATGTCGGCATGGGATTAGTGCTATTGGGGGTATTCCTTAATGTTACTTATAGAGGTAAAAAGTAAGGGAGACCCGGCCCAAAATATAGAAGGTAGCAGAAGCCTGTTATAGGCCATAATACAATGCTGTCAATTTAAGGAAATCGTGCATGTAGAGAGCGTGGTACAAACCCGCTTCAGGTCTTAGGGAGGACCCTAAGACCAGTTTCTGGGGCGCCCCTTGTAGTCACCCCGACTTCCATCGATTCAATAAAAAGGATAATAAAAGATGACCCTTGTGATCGACCTAAAAATATAATCAATGTGAACACAGAAGACCACAACATATTTCAACGCCTATCTGACAGTGATCCCAAGGCACTGGAGCAACTCTTTCAAGACTACTATGAAGGATTGTGCCAGTATGCTTTTTCCTATATGGGAGATACAGAAAACGCCGAAGAGATCGCTCAAGAGCTTTTCTGTCAATTATGGGAGAAAAGGGAGCAACTTCAGATCAGCACCTCCATTAAAGCCTACCTATATGGTTCTGTACGCAACAACTGTTTACATCAATTACGAAAGCTAAAGGTAAGGAGTAATTACCAACAGGAGGTTCTCAAGGTACAAACCGATACCTATTTCCCTCAGGATATTTTAGTGGAACTAGAGCTCAGTGAGAAAATCCAACAATGCCTGAATAATCTTCCGGAGCAACGACAAAAGATCTTTAGAATGAGTCGGTTCGAGGGAAAGAAATACAAGGAAATTGCCGAGGAACTAGGCCTTTCCATCAAAACAGTGGAAGCACAAATGGGAAAAGCACTAAGCACCTTACGAGTGGATTTAGCCGAATACCTACCCGTTTGCTGGCTAGCATGGTGCTTAATCAGTGAACAGTGAACAGTGAACAGTGAACTTAATGCTATGTGTATATAATTGCTAGTGTAGAAGTATTAATTTTCGATAATTCACTACTCACCTCTGCCATTTATTAAGATGCGATAATTGAAAATTAATCATTGATAATTCCTAATTGCTCACTGTTCACTGCCCAATAGGGGTAAATGGATTACAGCGCATCTTAGTAATAAGAAGACATTATAAGACGATATGGAAATAGATCAACTGATCATACGATATTTAACCAAGGAGACGAATGCTGTGGAAGAAGAGTTCTTGCACTCCTGGAGACAGGAAGCTGAAGAGAACGAACGCTACTTCCAGCAGTATCAGCGTACGTGGGAATGGAGTTTGTTGCAACAGCAGCAGACAGAAGTACAATTTGATCGTAATAGTGCCTGGCAAAAAATAACTGACCGTACACAACTTCCAAGCGATACAAAGAAAACCGTTCGTTGGCAACCCATTGTTTGGCAAGTTGCCGCAGCAGTTACCCTTCTCTTGGGAAGTATTTGGCTATTCCAACTAGTACAAGAGGAAACAAATGCACCTTTACAGCAGCTGACTGCAAGTGAGACACAGGCTATTGAACTGGGAGATAAATCCTTAATCACCTTAGATAAAGGGGCTACATTCCAATACCCAGAGGAATTTGCCAAGCATCAAAGAACGGTTACACTGCAAAAAGGGCAAGCCTTTTTTGAGATCAGTCACGACCCTGACCGTCCCTTTATCGTCAACCTCCCCAACACCCAGATTCAGGTGGTCGGTACAGCCTTTAATATCAAAATAGATAGCCTTGGGACAGAAGTCGCTGTTCGGGAAGGAAAGGTTATCTTTAAGCACAAAGAACAAGTTACGTCTCCTGTCACACTGACTAAAGGAGATATTGCTACCTATACCATAAAGGAAGAAACCTTTACCACAACACAGACTGTTGGGAATCAATGGTCCTGGAAAAGCAAGCAATTTAACTTTACAGATACTCCTCTTCCTGTTGTTTTGGAACAATTGGAGATGGCTTATGATGTCCACTTTGAAATCGGGGAACAAGATCTGTTAAACTGCAGGCTAAGCATGTTTAACCAACGTGCCTATGCCCTGGAGGAAATGATTGAGTTCTTAGAACTCTCCCTTGGGATTGAAATCCATCAACAGGACAGTTCCCACTTCAAGGTATTGGGCACCTGCAACTAAAGTGGGGGAAAAGGCCCATCAGTTGTATTATAGATGTTTATCGGTTATCGCTTATTGTTTATAAACGATAACTGATAAGTAGTATATTATTCTGTAGACAGCGACAGGATTAACCTGAAAGTCTATCGATAGTAAAGAAAAAGTACCGTGAGCAAACACTTCGTATCTTCAATTCTTTTTTATAGTGTTTTATTCCTCTACCCTATGGGTTTACAGGCACAAGAAAAAGCACTTCTTGATCAAAAAGTAACAATCCATGCAGAGCAACAAACACTCCCTGCCGTATTACTTACCTTAAGTCGTTCGGCTCAATTTGATCTGGCCTATAATGCCGAGGTATTAAAAAATACTTCAACAATTCAGCTTCACTTGGAAGAGGCACCTTTACAACAAGTCTTGGATACGTTGTTATACTCTCAAAAGCTCGACTATAAATGTATGGGAACACAGGTCGTGATTTTTAGACAAAAGACAATCATCCCACCCAAGATACAGATCACCAATACGCTGAGTGGTATAGTGGTAGACCACCGTACCGGACAACCTTTGACAGAGGCAAAACTCTACGACAAGGGACTAGGACATATTGCAACCACTAATACCCAAGGAATCTTTACCTTCCGATTCCACAACCCTAGTATTAAACTACAGCTTACAGTACAGCAAAAAGGGTATCAAACGAAATACATTCCATTACACCTCAATCGTAACCTACAAATCAAAATAGGCTTACAGGCAAATATCCCTGTGGACAATACTTCATTGCAAATACCACAAGCCTCTACGGATATCGTGGCCTTACTGGATAGCTTAGTTCCTGAAGAAAAAAGAGCGTTAGAAAGTATTCCACAGGCTTTTACCCTGAATAACACCTCCATAGAAGAGCTACAAATGTACCAGTGGTTTGTCCCCTCCATTGAAAAGCATGAAGTACAAAGGGATACACTCTCCCGAAAATGGCTAAAAATAGGGTTACTTCCCGTATTAAGCAGTAACCTTATTCGTGACAAGTATACGATCAACCATGTTGCCATTAATGGATTGGCCGGATATGCTGCAGGGGTTAGAGGATACGAACTGGCAGGAATCACCAATATTATTCGGTATAACGTACACGGAGTACAGATTGCCGGTGTCAACAATATTGTAGGTGGAGTACTTCGAGGAGTACAACTTGCTGGAGTTACCAATATCAATCGCTTTATCACTTCAGGAGTACAGTTCGCTGGCGTTTACAATCAAGCAGGCTATCACCTCAATGGAGTGCAAATCGCTGGTATTTCCAACTATATAAGAGGAAGTATGAGAGGAATACAACTGGCCGGAATAAGCAACCATAATCAAAAAGGAGGGAAAGGCGTACAAATCGCCTCCCTGTACAACAGCGTGAAAGGACCTTTCAAGGGGCATCAATTTAGTCTGTTACAGAATATAAGTACGCAGAACTTAGAAGGGACACAATGGACACTGCTACGCAACCAAAGTAAAACCATAGAAGGAACACAAGTCGGTTTACTCAATCAAGCTGATACTTTAAAAGGCGTTCAGCTCGGTCTTTTGAACTTCAGCAAGGAAGTCACTGAAGGAGTTCCTATTGGACTCTTAAGTTTTGTAAAAAATGGCTATCAGGAACTAGAAGCAGGCTATCAATTAAATAGTTTATATACTGTTTCCTTGAAAACAGGCCTTCCACAGTTCTACAATATTCTATCGATCGGTGGCATGACAGAAAGCCCTGAATTTCTCGCCCTAGGTTATGGAGTAGGAAGTCATCATCAGATCTATAAAAGACTAGGAGTCAATGGCGACCTCATGCTCTACAGCTTACAACATTACCAGCGATTGACACGAGATAACCATTGGTTAGCCAATGCGTCCATAGCCCTTTCTCTAAAAACCGGAAAACGCCTGACTATATTTGGAGGAGGCAACTGGAATATTCTACAAACCTCTGCCATTGATGAAAGTATCTCCTCTCCTACCCCTATCTCTATGTACCTCACTCCTTATGTGCGCACGGAATCTGCCAATGGCAATGTGTTTATGCAATGGATTGGTTATCAGGTAGGGATACGAGTCAAACTGAACAGTGAGCAGTGAGCAGTGAGCAGTGAGCAGTGAGCAGTGAGCAGTGAGCAAAATTGCGGCTTTGTCTATTATTGCTAGGGCAGTGGTATTAATTTTCAATGATTAATTTTCAATTTTTAATTATTCACTGCTTGTACCTGTTATCTATTGAGAGCTTATTTGGAAGCACACCTTTTGGAATAATTGAAAATTAATCATTGAAAATTGAAAATCCTTCACTCTTCACTGACATACTCCGGTATTCTCGCCGGCATACTAAGCGTATCTTTGTACACTGCTTTTTTCATGACAGGAGTCAAGGAAGTTTTCCAAGCAGGGGATGGAGGTGAATCTACAGGCAACTGTTCTTCTAAAGGGCTAAGTTCATCTTTGTTTTCACAAGAGAAGAACCCAAGGAGCAGCATTAAACTCAGAAGGCAATAAATCATTTTGTGCATAGTTATCAATCAATAAGGGTTAAACGTTGAGATATGCGAATCTCAAAACTCTGAAGATAACTATATGAACTTGGTGCTAATAAACTTAAATGTTGAGGCGGCTTGCGCCGCTAGTTGAGTAGCACTGCGTGCCGTTGAGTAGCCCTTCGGGCTGTTGAGAAATAGCACTACTGCAAAACTCAACGTGCGAAGCACAACTCAACAGCGCAAAGCGCTACTCAACTAGCGGCGCAAGCCGCCTCAACAGTTCATATCATTGCTAAAAGCATCAATACGACAATTTTAGTGGCTAATAATACCGTCAGGTATAACAAAGGTTTATTCATAGTATTTAAGGAGTATGTTTGGCATTCTTTTATTCATACCGCTAAGATCGACACTATAATTATCATGATGATTAGCAAGGGTTTAACACTTTATGAATCCCGACAGGGTAATGTGAATGAGCAATTAACGGTGAGCAGTGAGCAAATTGCGGTTTTGTCTATTATTGCTAATGTAGTGGTATTAATTTTCAATGATTAATTTTCAATTTTCAATTATTTACTATTCATTGTCCACTATTCGTTAATCATTGGCAATTGAAAATTGATATAATTATTCACTGTTCAGTGTACACTGTTCACTGCACACTGTTCACTGATAAAAACCATCATGGATAGAACAAGTATACTAACAGCCTTGACGGCTGCCACGGGATCAACATTAGAGGGAGAGCTCATTAAAGGGGCATACCAAGGAGAAGCGGTAACTTATATTACTCCTGAGGATACAAGTATTTCTAATCTTCAGCAGCTATACGAGCAAGAGAATGGGTCTTCTAAAGTGATTTTTTTCTTTGGTATCGATATTCCTAAAGAGATCACAGACTTCTGTAAAGAAACCTATGGCGTATATGGGTATTATACGGCGTATATGCAGGGAGAGGATTTATTCTTGAAAGCGGGGTTGCACTTTAAAGATCGTTCGTATTACGACTTCAAAACGAAGGTACTTTATGAGGGATAACTTCTGTTGAGGCGGCTTGCGCCGCTAGTTGAGTGGCACTACGTGCCGTTGAGAGGAGCTTCGCTCCGTTGAGTTTTACAGTACTGCTCAATCTCAACAGCGCAAAGCGCTACTCAACGGCACGTAGTGCCACTCAACTAGCGGCGCAAGCCGCCTCAACAAAGAAGCCTATATTTCGATGGTACTTTTGATCAAATTACTTGTTGCCTTAGCCAGCAATTTTCCTTCTGCATTGTGGACTTTGCCTTCCATATGGATCACATTACGTCCTTTACGGATAAGCTCTGTAGTCACCAGTACTTCGTCTCCTTCCCTAGCGGTAGAAAGATAATCTACGTTCAAATTAACTGAAGGATAGAAATGAGTGATATCCAAAGTATAAGTCGTAATCCCAATCACTTCATCCAGCATGGCACAAATCGTTCCCCCGTGCAGCATTCCTACGGGATTTGTCATTTCTTTTCTTACTTGATAAGAAACTGTTAAACTTCCTTCTTCAGCCTTGACGATACGGCCATGCAGCCAGTTCCCTAGTTGTGAGGGGCCTTCAAACTTATCTTTTCCAATATGTGCTTTGATGTACTCTAGTCGTTTGTTCATTGGTCAATAGTTTTCTTATTAAAAATTAGCAGTATTGTTGAGGCGGCTTACGCCGCTGGTTGAGTGGCACTGCGTGCCGTTGAGCCCATTACATGGCGTGGGCTTCGCTTCGTTGAGTTTTACAGTACTGCTTAATCTCAACAGCGCAAAGCGCTACTCAACGGAGCGAAGTCTACGCCATGTAATGGGCTCAACCAGCGGCGCAAGCCGCCTCAACCACTAGCAATCTATACAGAACTTGACGTTCTCAGTAGCTAAATATGTATTAGGAAATACTTCCTTTGCTTCTTCCAATACAGGGTCCAAGCTTTTATAGCGCGCAGAGAAATGACCAATCAACAAGCGGTCTACGGCTGCTTTCTGTGCGATGGTTGCCGCTTGCTTAGCGGTAGAATGATACGTCTCCTTAGCCCGTTCTTTATGTGCTTCTGTGAAAGTAGATTCGTGATATAACAAGTCACATCCTTCTATCTGAGGGATAATATCCTCAAAGTAAGCGGTATCTGAACAGAAAGCATAGGAACGGCTATGCTTAGGAGGCAACGTTACCTCCTCGTTTTTAAGTAGTTCACCTTCAAATACAATATCCTCTCCTGCCTTTAACTGCTTAAACATCTCAAAAGGAATCCCAGCTGGTAACTTATCTGGTTCTATCCTTCTCATTTTAGGCTTTTCCTTTATCAAAAAACCTGTGCATGGCACTCGATGTTTCAGCGGTATAGTCTCCACATACAAGGTGTCATTTTCATATATAATCTCAGGAAAATTGGGAGAAGTCTCATAAATAAACACCCTGTAGTTTAGTACTGTCTGACTATTCTTGAAATTAGCTAGAAGTACTTCATCTAAACCTCTGGGCGCATGAATATGCAAGTCGTCTGTACGCTTGTTCATTTGCATAGTCGAAAGTAATCCCGGCAAACCATAAAAATGATCTCCATGCAAATGGCTAATAAAGATACGAGAAATCTTATGCAGGCTAATATTATTGCGTAATAACTGAAACTGGGTCGCCTCTCCGCAATCGATCAAAAACGCTTCCTTCTCCACCTTCACGTACTGGGAGGTCATGTGCCTTTCCTGTATAGGAATGGCCGCACTTGACCCTAATATGGTTACTTCAAAACTCAACGCAATAATGATTTATGTTGTTAATAAAAAAGATGCTGATAGCCCTAAAAAGACTATATGCTGATCTGAATGCAGATACCATCATCTGCAAAAGTCCCTTCGATAATTCCTTGAAAAAGAATAGACAGAATTATTAAATTCCTAATTCCTATCATCAATTCGGGGCAAAGGTAAGGAAAGTTTGGTTGTCTACCATAAAATTATGCAAATACAAAAAGAGGCTCCTTCATAACACAATGGTCAAATGAAAATCATTCAAGGATATACGCTTCTTGCATTGAAGGAAGAAGGATGAAGGATGAAGGAATATGTACCTCATAAACAGGTATTACTCCTTCATCCTTTCTCCTTTATCCAATTGAATATAATTTCACTTAACAGTTATGAAACAACCTCTATATACTTGTCACTACCTGAGACAAGAAGCTATGTTATTCTGCTCCGTTCTCTTTCTCGATCTCGTTCAAGAAGATCACTTCTGCTGCAGCCTCTTTGTCTGCGACAATTTTAAGTACGCTATCTAGCTTAGAAATCTTCAATAGCTTTTCTACGTGTTCCGACAAGCTTGCAATCACCAACTCACCATTCGTCTCATCAGCTAAACGTTTTGCGACAAGAATAGCACTCAACCCTGAAGAGTCTACATATTTTACGTGCTGCATATCCAAGATCAAGTTCTCTGTTCCTGACTGAAAAAGAGTTACCAGCTCAGATTTCAACATTGGCGCTTTCAACGAATCCAGTTTCTCTTCCTCCGGCGTTAATACCGTATATTTTTCTGCTCTATCAATCGAATACCTCATAGTATGAAATAATTAATAACTTATGTTTTATGGGTAATGTGTTTCCTTAAAGGTAAAAGAAAATGTGTAAAAAATGCTATTAAGTAGGGGTGCTATTATCAAAGTTGAATAAATAGCCATCATACTTTGTTGAATCGTTGAGGCAGCTTACGCTGCTTGTTGAATTGAGCTTCGCTCGTTGATTCGAGTTGAACTGTTGATTGAACTCAATAAACAAATCAACTCGAATCAACGATTCAACTCACCGAAGGTGGAATTCAACGATTCAACAAAGCGAGTTGGTAGTATGACAAATCAATATTCCAACTTAATTAAAATATCCTGCAATAGCACTTTCCATTTCATTCATAATACTATCGTATGAAGCCTTTTGGAATGGTTCTCCCACAATTTGCTCATACAATTCGATATAGCGGTTGGTTACAGAAGTTACAAACTCATCGCTCATCTCCGGTTGCAACTGCCCCTCTTTACCTTGGAACCCGTTTTCTATTAACCATTGTCTAACGAATTCTTTTGACAATTGTTTCTGTGCCTCTCCTTTTTCCTGACGATCCTCATAACCTTCTGCATAGAAGTAACGAGAAGAATCTGGCGTATGTACCTCATCAATCAGGTAAATCGTATCACCTTGCTTTCCGAACTCGTACTTGGTATCTACCAAGATTAGTCCTCTGCCTGCAGCATATTCACTTCCTTTTTGGTACAACGCTCTCGTGTATTCTTCTAGCTGAACATAGTCCGCTTCTGTCACCAAACCTTGTGCCAGGATCTCTTCTCTGGAAATATCCTCATCGTGCCCTTCGTGTGCTTTGGTTGTTGGCGTAATAATAGGTGTTGGAAGCTTATCATTTTCTTTCAGTCCTTCCGGCAACGCCACACCACAAAGGGTACGTCTTCCTGCTTTGTACTCTCTCCATGCGTGTCCTGCCAAGTAGCCACGGATTACCATTTCTACTGGGAAAGCCTCACATCTTCTACCAATGGTTACGTTAGGATGCACTACTTTTTCTACCCAGTTAGGAACAATATCAGAAGTCAAGTCCAAGAACTTGGAAGCAATCTGGTTTAATACTTGTCCTTTATAAGGGATCGCACGCTCCAAAATCACATCAAAAGCAGAGATACGATCTGTTGCTATCATGGCCAACTTATCATCGAAACTGTAAACGTCTCTTACCTTTCCGTGATAAACATTGGTTGCGTTCTCAAAACTAAAACCGGTATTTTTTATAGCCTTCATTTGTGTGTTGAATTAGGGGATGAAATTCGATGCACAAAACTAATATTTTTTTTAATTATCAATTTTTAATTATCAATTTTCAATGATTAATTTTCAATTGGGGATTTTTAACGATCTGTTATTAATAATTATAGGGCGTACTCATATAAGATATAAGTACGCCCTATATAGCCCCTCGCCTAGGGCGAGGTATACATTTATCATTAGGATGAAAACATACTCTAATAAAGCAACCCTAATTGATAATTAATTATTCATTGATAATTCTTCTTCATTAAAAAGCTCGCCCCAAATGGCACGCATCAGTTCCAACTCTACCGTATAGAACCCTAACTCACTCTCCTCTACCATAGAGCTGTTCATAATGATTACCACTCCCTTCTCCGTTTTTGGATCAAAGAACATCACACTATGCAAACCGTAGGCATCTCCTGTATGTCCATACAAACGCGTTCCAGGGATCATATCCTCTGTAATGTGTGTACATAGTCCCACTTCCTTAAACAGCTTGTCACCATCTGTTACAAAGTGTGCACTATCCATCAAGGCAACCGTTTCTGGCTTCAACAGCTGTACCCCATTGTATGTCCCTTTATTAAGGTGCAACTGCATGATTTTAGCCAAATCCTCTGCACTTCCTCTGAAGCTTCCTTGTGGACCAAAGGCTACGCCATTGTCTCCTACCTGATAGGTTTCCAAATCCTTTCTCGGCTCAGGACGCTCTCCTTGATAGTGATCGGTCTGTGGTACCCATACACTGTCAGGACTTAGCTCCTTACGTCTGTAGAGTGTTGAAAGGTCATCGATATTCGCTAGATCTTCCGGATTGAAGCTTCCCTGAATCCCCAATGGAGTCAATAACTCTTCCTTCATATACACGTCAAAACGCTTTCCGGAGAACTTCTCAATTAGATTGCCAATCACCCCAAAACCAAGGTTAGAGTATTCGAAATGTACCCCTGGCTCAAAAGTATTCCATGTACTATCATTGTAGTACTGGTTTCCTTCTGTAAATACCTCTTGTAGTTTCGGTGATTTTTGACGGTAAGTGTCCATCAAGAAGTTGAAATAATAATCGCTATCCGAAAGACCCGAAGAATGCGTCAGGATATGCTTAATAGTAATCTTCTTATCTGGATGATGAGGGTTTCTCAATGGGTACCCAAGGTAAGTACTTACGTCTTCCTCTAGATCAAATTTCCCTTGCTCATAAAGTTTCATCAAGCCTGTCGTCACCACATACTTGGAGATAGAGGCTACTCTGTATTTCGTATTCGCGTCTACGGCTAGTTCACGTTCGTGATCTTTTAGTCCGGCATAACGTTCAAATACTGTTTTTCCTTTCTCCTGAGCGACTACGCTCATGCCCAGGATATCGTATTTCTTTTGGATCTCAGAAAGCTTCTCGTTCAGGCTCATATCCTTGTTAATTTCTGATTTCAGTTCAGATTTTGTATTGGTTCCCGTTGTACAAGCAGACAAAGATGCTGCTGCCAAGGTCGTTGCAATAAGTATTTTCTTCATAATATAATTGATTTTAGTGGAGTCTCCCTTTTAAAGAGCTATGGTGTTATTCTTTGTACTCACAGGGCGATGCCCTGTGCTATTGTGCTATTGGAGCAATCAGTCCATTAGTAAACGCATGAAAAAAGGGATTGACCATGATAGCCAATCCCTTCCAATGTATTTATCAACCTTCAATTATGGAAGTTTCACGTCCCACCATACTCTTGAAGTGAAGTCATCACCTCCTTGAAGTCTTGCTGCTGCAGCCTCTACATTCTCTGCATTAGAAGAATAAGGACCTGAAGAATATGCTCTTCTTGTTGGAATCTGCGAGATAGAAGAAGCCTCAGCTGGTGACAGCATAGGAGCATCCAATCTTCTAAACTCAGACCAAGCTTGAATACCTTGGTTGAACAATGCCAACCACTTTTGCGTACCCAAAACCATCTTCCAGTCAGAAGCATCGTAAGGTACTGTTGCAAGGTATGCATCAGCATCTGCCTTATCTACTCCATTCTCTGAAAGAGAAGCCGATACAGCCTCCTCATAGTATGCCGCAGCAGAACCACTGATATAACCTCTTTGTGCCGCTTCCGCTTTGATAAACAATACCTCAGCACCTGTCATGATAATAGAAGGAGCTGTTTGTCCACCAAATGCTTCAGATACCATAGAGTAATCATCACTGCTCAAGCCTGTGATAAATGTTCTGTCTTTTCCATAAGGGAAACCTGCATAAACTGATGCGTCGTTTACCGTTGGAGCAGCATAAACAGCCAATCTAGGATCGTTCATCATTAGCATTTTGTCTACAATCACATCAGAGATTGCAAAGTTATCAGCACCTGTGTTTACTACATTGTCAATATACAATGGGTTTGCCTCATTGTTAGTTGACAAGTGCTCAAAGCTAATTACATCACCAGCTTCCAATACACCACTGAAAGCAGCATCGTTGATTACAGCTTTAGCTGCTGCCTCGTCTACATCAGAAAGACGCATTGCGATACGTAGTTTCAATGACTTGGCAAACTTTTTCCACATCGTCATATCACCACCCATGATCAAGTCATAGTCTGCAGGGATAGCAACGTTAGGCGTTTCGTTGATCAATGCAATCGCCTCATCAAGATCCGCCTGAAGTCCTGCATAGATCTCCTCCTGCGTATCAAACTTAGGAAGCAAGATTCCCTCGTCACCTTTCAATGCCTCAGAGTAAGGAAGATCACCCCACACGTCTGTTGCATTATGGAAAGCCCATGCTTTCAAGATCATAGCTACAGCTTTCTGGTTCTCGATATCACCATACTTTCTTGCTGCATCCATTGTTCTCTCTGCATCTACGATATTGATGATCTCCTGTGCATCTGCCAAGCCACCTGTATAGATGCTTGAGTACCCTGAAGATCCTGCATCATCATAGTGTGACTTCTCAGGATACTCAATCTGAGATAGTTGCTGCGTATACTGTGCCCCTAGTTGACCTAGTTCACCAAATACGTTATAAACAATATTTGCTTGTGATTGTGCCAACAAACCTGCTGTAGAAACCTCTGAAGCCTTGTTAGGGTTGACGTTCAACTCTTCAAAATGATCACATGAAGAGATAGAAACAGCTGCTGCAAGCGCAGCTGTTCTAATGCTATATTTTAAAAATCTCATTTTCTCTCTGACTTAAGTTTTTTAGAACTTTAGATTTACGTTGAAACCGATCGAACGTGTACTTGGGATAGAACCAGACTCTACACCTTGTGTGTTCGAGATAGACATCACCTGCTCAGGATCATATCCATCTGCATTGTCATACAGCAATGCAAGGTTTCTACCGAATACCGCTACTGAAGCTGAAGGAATACCAATTTTCTTCGTCAATGAAGAAGGAAGTGTATAGCCTAGTTTCATGTCTCTCAATTTCACGTAGCTTGCGTCATCTACAAACTCTTGCGTGAAGTAGTAAGCCTGATCAGCAAAGTATCTCCAAGCCTCGATGTAAGTTTCGTTTGGTTGTCCATCCTCGTTTACACCTTCTACTTTGATACCACCACCGTCAGCTACTGCATCACGGATAGGGTTACCTTTGTCGTTCAAGCCAACAGTACCTGCGGCAAGACCTGACTTATACGCCCATCTGTTGGCAGTAGAGTAGATCAAACCACCTACCTGGAAGTCAATCTGTGCACTTAGTGTAAGTCCTTTGTAAGAAAGTTTTGTTGTTACACCACCATTTGCATCTGGCATAAAGCTACCCATTCTGTAAGGAACATTCTCATATACATAACGACCATTATCACCTACTAGACGCTCACCATTCTCATGGAATACGTGACCTCTTCTCATCGTTACTTGTCCATACTCTTCTCCTACTACCGCATTAGCCCATCCTGAGCTAGAATAGTAAGCCGTTCTGTACTCCTCCAAGTCTCCGAATAGCTTGGTTACTTCAGAAGTTAGAGCCGTATAGTTAAACCCAAGATCCCAACGGAAATCGTCTGTTTGAACAGGTACTATATTTACCAACAATTCGTAACCTTTGTTCACTAGCTCACCAGAGTTTACTGTTTTACTTGTATAACCTGTCGAAGAAGGAAGCGTTACGTTCAAGATCTGATCAGAAGAAGTTCTGTGGAAGTATGTTCCCTCAGCACTTAGTCTACCATTGAAGAAGCTTGTTTCCAAACCTACTTCATATTCAGTCGTTGATTCATTCACTAGCTGAGAACCACTAGGCAATACTGAGTTTGCCGAGAAAGTTTGTAGTGTTCCGAAAGAAGTTGCATCGTAAGTCTTGTATAGTCCGTATGCAGCAGCATCCAAACCTACTTTTGCATAACCTGCTCTCAGCTTACCAAATGAAAGGATATCTTGATCACCTAGTAACTCAGAGAAGATGAATGAAGTACTTACCGCTGGGTAGAAGTAGCTATTATTATCTACTGGAAGTGTTGATGACCAGTCATTTCTGATAGAAGCATCCACAAATACCATGTCCTTATATCCTACGGAAGCTGAACCGAATAGAGAGTTCATCTGCTTTTTGTAAACTGAACTGAATACATTTGCAGGAGACACTGAGTTAGAAATATGATAGAAATCCTCCAAGATCAAACCATCAGCTGTTGAAGCTGAACTCGCACTAGACTCGATGTAAAGGATATTACCACCACCTACAACGTTAAGAGAAACATCTCCAAAACGCTCGTTATAAGTAGCGATCAACTCAAAGTTATTCTCAAAAGAGTTACGTGTAGACTCTCCAGCATAAGCATTAGCAATACCATCTACGTTAGCTGTACCTTTCTGTGTTTTTGTAAGCAGTCCATAGTAGTCTGTACGAGCAGTTGCTTTAATATCCAGTCCTTTTGCAATGTTGTAGCTCAAGCCTGCGTTACCAAAAAATCTGTTCTTACTATCTTTTGCGAAGATATTATTCAAAGTCCAGAATGGGTTATTTGCCCATCTTAGGTATGTTCTACCATCAGTCAAGCTTCTCATATTCCAACCTACTTGCTGTCCCATTGCATCAGAGTACTGAAGTTCTCTTAGCTTATCGACATCCAATTGTCTTTGAGACCACTGTCTAAAACCTGCTACTACGTTATCACCTGATCCAGAGTAACCAAATCTTGTACGACCTGTCGTCTGCTGAGAAACATAGCTACCTGAGAAGAATCCTTTCAAACGATCATTCAGATCTTTTGTTCCTCTGAAAGTAATCGTGTTCTTCTGCATGTTTGAGTTAGGAACAACACCTTTTTGTGTAACGTTAGTCCATCCCAAACGGAAAGTAGACGTTTCATCACCGCCGCTTAATGCAACACTATTCGAAGTTGTTACCCCTGTGTTGAAAAGATCTCTGTAGTTGTTAGGCTGTGGAGAGAATGGTACTGTTTGGTTGTACGTGTCACTCTCTGGCACAAACGAATGCCATGCCAACACTTGCTGCCCATCCATTCTAGGACCCCAGCTCTCATCTGCACCAGCTTCTACTACTGGCGTACCGTCAAACTTCTCCCACTCAGGACCTAAACCTGAAGCAGCATAATCAAATGTAGGGAACTCTAGCTCGTAACCTCCACCGTATTCGTTCTGGAACTCAGGAAGAATATATACGTTATCAAACGTCACCATTGAGTTTACCTCAATACCGATACCTGATTTTTTCTTACCTTTTTTCGTTGTTACCAAGATCACACCGTTAGCAGCTCTTGAACCGTAAAGTGCTGTTGCTGCCGCACCTTTTAGTACAGAAACGCTCTCTACGTCATCAGGGTTGATATCCTGCGCACCGTTACCGAAGTCATATCCATCTGTAGAGTTTGAGATGTTATAGTTGCTGATTGGCGTACCATCAACTACCCAAAGTGGTTGGTTGCTACCTCCCAAAGAAGCATTACCACGAATCACCACACTTGTAGAAGCACCTACGTTACCAGAACCACCTTTGATCTGAACACCTGCTACTTTACCTTGGATAGAGTTACCCAAAGAAAGAGGATCAACAGTGTTCATTGACTCAGAAGATACCTGCTGAACAGAGTAACCTAGTGCTTTTTTGTCACGGCTTACTCCCAAAGCGGTTACAACTACTTCCTCCAATGTCTCTACATCTTCCTGAAGAGTAATTGTAATATTAGAGAGGTTTGCTACCCCAATCACCTGCTGTTGGTATCCCACTAAACGAGCAACGATTTGCTTATCCTCAGGAGCCAAAGTCAGGTTAAATTTACCGTCAATTCCTGTAGTCGTACCCTTCGTCGTATTTGGTACTACCAACACTACACCAGGTAGAGGAGTGCCCGACGCATCCTGCACTATACCTGTGATCGCCTTTTCCTGCGCAAAGGAGAATTGCGCTAGAATCAGCAATGTAAAAAGTAATAATTTACGCATGATTAAGTTTTTGAAGTTTGAAAAAAACATTCACCTATTGTGTAATTCTCTCTATTCAGAGCTATCTACAAACCGATTGAAGTTATACACATAGATGCACGTTAATACATAAGAACAATATGAGGCTTATTGGAAGGTACTTTATCACAGATTTCAGGGAATTGAAAAAATCACCAAAATATTAATTGGGCATTACCCCTCATTAGATGTTAAAATTTTGTCATAAATCGCATTTCAAAACAAAAAACTTAACATTGTCATAATCAAGAGGATGGTCATTTACAACTTATAGAACGTCTCGTTTATCGGTTACATCTTTGTATATGGTATTGCAAACGTTATTGGTTCGTGAACCCTCGCCTGAAGCGCAATACCGTCAACTTAAGGATTTCTATTCACCCGTAGACGATAGGCTAATTAAGGTTGAATAATTAACCGACACAGTAGTTATCTCCACCCTCGCCTAGGGTTAATTAAGGTTGAATAAATAACCGACACAATAGTTATCTCCATCTCCGCCTAGGGTTGAAACCCCAGGCTCTTTTAGAAATACCGCTTTGCGGTTATCAATTCAATCTTTTTGTGAGAGATACGTTAGAATAGATCGCCACGAAGTGGTACTTCTTGAAGAGCCTGGGGCTTTAGCCCTAGGCGGAGTTGGGGGAAGAATTTATGACGATTATTTATTCAAACTTAATAAACCCCAGGCTCTTTTAGAGATACCGCTTTGCGGTTATCAATTCAATCTTTTTGTAAAAGATACGTTAGAATAGATCGCCACGAAGTGGCACTTCTTGAAGAGCCTGGGGCTTTAGCCCTAGGCAGAGTTGGGGGAACAATTTATGACGATTATTTATTCAACGTTAATAAGCCTACCGCTGATATTATTAATCCCATAAATGGGAATGAACGTAGCACCTAATTCCCATTTATGGGATTGAGAATCTTTTAGCGGTGGGTTTTCAACCCATCGTCTACGAGTGAACAGTGCTATTATTTAACTTAAGTTGACGGCATTGCGCCTAAGGCGAGGGCCTACATTATTTATGCAATCGTTTTTTTGTATTACGGCACTTATCACTTATCAAATGATTAGACCTCCTGATAAGGTACCTCTACAAAATGGGCAATAAAAAAAGGGACACCCCAACGGACATCCCTTCTTACACAATGTTAAATCCTGTGATTCTCTACAGGACTCATCTATATTTTGCAACGCAATCTTATAAGTTATCCTCTATTAAACAATAAACGATCACCAATAAGCGGCAAACAAAACCTATAGCTGCTCTGCTTTCTCGATCCACTCTTCAAATGTTTCTCTTGAAGGGTTTTTAATCTCTTTCAGCTTCAGCTTTTTCTTCATTCCAATAAAATCATTCATGAATTTCCCTGCCTGCTTCTCTTTCAAGTCTTCTACTTGATAGCATCCTAGCTTGTGCATTACAGGTACTAATCCTTCCTCAACGCCAATGGCAGCCCACTGCTCTGTCGAAGAGGCTGTCGGCCATTTCTCTGGCTTCATCTGAGGGAAGAACAATACTTCCTGAATCGATGGATTGTTCGTTAGCATCATCACCAAACGGTCGATACCAATACCCAAACCACCTGTTGGAGGCATACCATACTCCAATGATCTTAGGAAATCCTGATCGATATACATCGCCTCATCATCTCCACGCTCCATCAATGCCAGCTGATCCTCGAAACGCTGACGCTGGTCGATCGGGTCGTTCAACTCTGAGTAAGAGTTGGCCAACTCCTTACCGTTTACGATCAACTCGAAACGCTCTGTCAATGAAGAGTCCTCTCTATGACGCTTTGTCAATGGTGACATCTCTACTGGATAGTCTGTGATGAAGGTTGGTTGGATACAGTGCTCCTCCCCTTTCTCACCAAACATTTCGTCAATCAGTTTACCTTTACCCATGGACTCGTCTACCTCGATGCCCATCTCTTTACAAGCGGCACGCAACTCCTCTTCCGACTTTCCATTGATATCGAATCCAGTGTGCTCCAAGATAGCATCACGCATCGTCAAACGCTTGAACGGCGCTTTGAAGCTAATCACCTTATCACCTACCTGTACGTCTGTTGTTCCCAATACCTCTAGTGCGATACGCTCCAATAGGTTCTCGGTGAACTCCATCATCCAGATATAATCCTTATACGCCACGTAGATCTCCATTGCCGTAAACTCTGGGTTGTGCGTACGGTCCATTCCTTCGTTACGGAAGTTCTTAGAGAACTCGTATACGCCATCAAACCCACCTACGATCAATCTTTTTAGGTATAGTTCATTGGCAATACGCAAGTACAATGGCATGTCCAATGAGTTGTGGTGCGTGATAAACGGACGGGCTGCTGCTCCACCTGGGATAGGTTGCAATACCGGCGTTTCTACTTCCAGGTATCCATGCTCATTGAAGATGTTACGCATGGTGTTCATGATTTTCGTACGCTTCAGGAATACTTCCTTTACGCCTTCGTTCACGACCATGTCTACGTAACGCTGTCTATATCTTAGTTCAGGATCAGAGAATGCATCATACGTTTTTACATTTCCGTCCTCATCTGTTTGTGTCTTTACTACGGGTAGTGGTTTCAACGACTTAGAAAGTACCGTCAATCCAGTTACGTTCACACTCGTCTCCCCTACTTGTGTTTTAAACACATTTCCTGTAATACCAATAAAGTCTCCAAAGTCCAATAACTTCTTGAATACAGTATTGTACATCGTCTTGTCTTCACCAGGGCAAAGCTCATCACGGTTGATGTAAATCTGTACTCTACCAGTACTGTCCTGAAGCTCTGCAAAAGCTGCCTTACCCATCAGACGAACACTCATCAGACGGCCCGCCATAGATACCTTCTGGTATTTCTCCTCATCCTTATCGAAGTTCTCCATCACTTCCTTGGCATAGGCGTTTACCTCATATTCTGCCGCCGGATAAGGATCAATGCCAAGATCCATTAACTGCTGTCTTTTCTCTCTTCGGAGAATTTCCTGTTCGCTAAGTATTTGCATTTTATACGGTATTAGTAATATTTTTCCAATAATTGCGCAAGATAGGAAATTAAAGGTAATAGATAATAAGTAATAGGTAAAAAGTATAGGGGTTGTTGAATCGTTGAATTTCAGCAGCAAGCTGCTGAGTTGAATTGAGCTTCGCTCGTTGATTCGAGTTGATGTGTTGATTGAATACTACTAAATATTTCAATAAACAATTCAACTCGAATCAACGAGCGAAGCTCAATTCAACGATTCAACGGTTCAACAAACAGTATCTATCTTTCGAAAGTTAGTCTCTTTCCTTTCACTGACTCATCAAACTTACCATCTTCATAAGCAATATGTCCGGAAACAATAGTATGTGTCACTGTTGCTGGGAAGGTATGTCCTTCAAATGGGGACCATCCACACTTATATAGCAAGTTCTCCTTGGTAACTGTTTGTGGTTTTTCCATATCCACCAGCACCAAATCAGCCCAGTAGCCTTCTCTTACATAACCTCTCTTCTCGATTTCGAAAAGGATTGCCGGGTTGTGCGACATTTTCTCTACAATTTTCTCCAGACTAATCTTCCCTTGCTTGTAGAAATCCAGCATCACCTGTAAACTGTGCTGTGCCAATGGTCCTCCGGATGGTGCCTTGGTATAGACATTATCTTTTTCCTCCAGGGTATGAGGTGCGTGGTCCGTTGCAATCACATCGATACGATCATCAATTACGGCTTGCAGGATGGCCTCTCCATCGGATTTTTCTTTTACTGCTGGGTTCCATTTGATATGTGTTCCTTTGGTATCATAGTCTTCTTTTCCGAACCACATATGATGCACACATGCCTCGGCAGTGATACGCTTTTCTTTCAAAGGAATGCTATTATCGAACAAGTCCAACTCTTCCTTAGTAGAAATATGCAGGATATGCAGACGGGCATTATGCTTCTTTGCTAATTCCACTGCTTTGGAAGAAGAGGCATAACAAGCTTCTCTACTACGAATTTCAGGATGGTATTTTACCGGGATATCATCTCCATATTGCTCCTTATATTTTTCAAGGTTCTCAGCAATCATATTATCATCCTCACAGTGTGTTGCGATCAGCATATCCACTTGAGAGAAAATTCCTTCCAAGGTAGCCTTATCGTCTACCAACATATTACCCGTAGAAGATCCCATAAAGATCTTTACACCACAAACTTTCTTAGGATCAACCTTTTTTACTTCGTCAATATTCTCGTTAGTCGTACCCATAAAGAAAGAGTAGTTCGCCAACGATACATCAGATGCTCTCTTGTACTTTTCCTCTAGCTTATCATACGTTACCGCAGGAGGGTTGGTATTGGGCATTTCCATATAAGAAGTGATCCCACCGGCTACTGCTGCTTTTGCTTCTGTATAAATTTCACCTTTATGTGTTAGTCCTGGCTCACGGAAGTGTACCTGATCATCAATGACACCTGGCAAAAGGTATTTCCCCTCTGCCTCAATGATACGGTCAACGCCTTCTTCGGAAATCCCTGCCGCTACCTGATAGATAAACCCATCGCGGATTAAAACGTCAGTTTTTGTGATTTTGTCCTCGTTGACAAGATTCGCATTCTTAATTAGTATTGATAACATAATGACAAAGTAATACTTAAGATAAATGCAAAGCGACATTCGCCTTGCCGTTTAAATGTGTTTATTGCTATACGAGAACAAAAGTACAAAAAAAGAGGCTGTCTCATAACTCAGTGATTAAAGGAAATTCATTCAAGGGTATAAATAATCAAGGGGCCTAACCTCTTTAATCAAGTTTGAATAATCCCATCATACTACTAAACAGCTCTGTTGAATCGTTGAATTAAGCTTCGCTCGTTGAATCGTTGATTCGAGTTGAATTGTTAGTTGAAATATTCAATCAACGGTTCAACTCGAATCAACGAGCAAAGCTCAATTCAACTCACCGGAGGTGAAATTCAACGATTCAACAGAGCTATTTAGCAGTATAGCGGAGATTTACTCAGCCTTCATTAAAGAGGTTAGGCCCCTTGATTCCTTTGAAAATAATTGTACGAGATCGTTAATCTCTATTAAGCACCAATCAATGCATGCCTGAACTTATCCCACAAACCAGACTCATGACGTTTGTGTTCTGAGAGTACTTTCATCAATGCTTTGCCTACAGACTCCTCTCCACAGATCCATTGATACTCTCTATTAGTGATTTGTTTATAGGTCCTCAACTTCCCCTTATGTTTTCCTCGCTTATACTTGACGCCTAGTTCTTCGGTCATATAATCATAGACCAGAAATTCCACTAATGATGATTGAGGAAGATCCAACTTTTCTTTTATAACGTGTTGTTTCATAAGACAAAATATCAAATAAACCAGAAAAAACGATTTCTATTCCCAACACCTTCTGACCCTATAAACTACATTATAAACATAACGGGAAACCCTTATCGTCTATTATCATCATCTTCCAAAATACTGAGGTAGCTGATGTAACGTGACTCTGCAATTTCCTCTGTTTCCAGGCGATTTCTGACCTCACAATTGGGTTCGTGGGTATGTGTACAATTGTGGAACTTGCAGTACTCCATGGCTTCCCGAATTTCAGGGAAGTAATGTCCTAGCTCATTTTCCTCCACATTCATTATACCCAGCTCCTTAATACCCGGTGTGTCAATCAAAAAAGTACCATGATCATCCACGGCAAACATTTCCGCAAAAGTAGTCGTATGCTTGCCTTTATTGGCATAAGTCGATACTTCCGCTGTACGTTGTTCTACGTGAGGCAAGAGCGCATTGATCAAGGTAGATTTTCCTACTCCGGAGTGTCCGGCAATCAAGGATTTCTTACCATCCAATAACTGCTCTACGGCTTGCAGATTTTCTTCAGTTAATGCTGAAATACTTAAACAGCGATAGCCTAAAGATTCATACAGCTCCATCAACTCCTCCTGAAAAGCAATTCCCTCTTCGGTCAAAAGGTCTGTTTTATTAAATAAGATTACAGCAGGAATCCTAAACGACTCGGCAGAAACCAAAAAACGATCAATAAACCCTAAAGAGGTTCTTGGAAAACCCAAAGTAGCCACCATAATTGCCTGATCCACATTGGCGGCAATAATATGCCCATGCCATTTTTTATGTGTTGATCGACGCAATATATAGTTCTCTCTTGGAAGAATATCCTTGATCACTACGGTCTCTTCCTCTACCTCTTCCTGCTCATAAAGCACATAATCTCCTACGGCAATCGGGTTGGTAACTTTAAGGCCTTTCACCTTAAATTTCCCTCTTAGTCGGCCACGAAAAACTTCCCTGCTTTCCTCATTGAGGACCTCGTACCAAGATCCCGTGGACTTTATGATCAAGCCTTTTAATTGCTGATTCCCCATAAGCTTATTTAATAGAATAATTCATTATCTCCATAATCATGGAATAACAATGAATATCCTTATTTTATTTCAAATACAATTACTGTTCCAAATATTAATGCAATCCTGCAATCTATTGAATTTTTCTGAGTTGGATGGCCTCCAATACTTTTTCCGTAGCTCCTACCTTGGACTGCACATACATCTCCGCTTGCTTTCCTGCCCTAAGGCGTTTGATCTCGTCATGATATAATGCCACAAATATTTTCTCAAATGCTTCCTCCCCATCAATCGAAAATCCCCCCTTGCTAGCGATAATCTCCTTAGCTTCGTTAAATTTATCATACTTTGGCCCGAAGATCACTGGAATACCATAAGTGGCTGCTTCCAGTATATTATGTAATCCTTTACCAAAAGCTCCTCCTATATACGCTAAAGACCCATACTGATACAAGGAGGTCAACATTCCAATATTATCAATCAATAAAATATCAGCCCCTCTCCAGTCAGCCCCTTCATTCATTGCCGAAAAACGTATAATTTGCTTATCCGGAAAAAATGCTTCTGTTTCCTGCAAACTACGCTCTTCTATTTCATGAGGGGCAATAATTAACTTTAACGGTTCTTCCCAGGCATTAAGAAGGGGAGCTATATGCTTCAAATCTTTCGTCCAACTGCTTCCAATCACCAATGTGAAGGTCTGCTGTGTGAACTTCTGTACAATCGGAATATCTTTACGTTGCTCGACGAGTTCTATAACCCTATCAAAACGAGAATCTCCCGCCACATCCCATCGATCAATTCCTATAGAGGAAAGTAATGCACCTGAGGTCTTGTCCTGTACATAAAAATGAGATATCAGTTCCAAGGTCTTTCTATAAAACAAGGCATGAGGCTTGAAGTATACTTGGTCCTGCCTAAAAATAGAAGAAACTGAAAACACAGGAATTTCCCTCTCTTTCAACTCCCTTAAATGGTAATACCAAAACTCATACTTCACAAAAATGGCCAAGGAGGGATTTACCACTTCTATAAATTCCCTGGCATTGGACGGAGTATCCAAAGGCATATAAGTGCAATAATCAGCATAAGGGTAATCTTTGCGTACCTCATACCCACTAGGGGAGTAAAAAGTCAGTAAGATTTTTATATCAGGGGCTTGTTGCTTCAAAGCTTCTATGATCGGTCTCCCTTGTTCAAACTCTCCCAAGGAAGCACAATGCACCCACACCACTCTCTGTTTATTCCCTTGGAAAAAGGATTCCAGTGCGGTAATCTGCCCTTTACGCCCTTTCACAAATAACTTTGCCTTTTTGTGAAAAGGGGATATAATTCCCAAAACCCACCGGTACATGATGATCCCCAGTGCATAACTCCATTTGCCAATCAAAAATGCCATAGGCCGTCGTTTACTGCTATATATTAAGCGTGTATCAATTTATTATGGGCAAAAATAATGGTTAAAGCAGAATCTACACGATAAACAAAAAAAATGCAGGCAAAATTTGCCTGCATCTCTATATATAACCTTATACATAAGTGAAACAAAGACTGTTTCACCATTTAAAGGTCAAAACACTTCAAAAGATTAAATGGAACAGAAGACCTATGCTTCAGCGGGAGCATACACTTTCAATAGTGACTTCAGCTCCTTACGAGCGATGTGAATTCTGTTTTTCACCGTTCCAATTGGTACTTTCAAACGCTCTGCGATTTCATGGTATTTAAAGCCTTTATAATGTAGCATAAATGGCTCTCTATACACCTCTTGCAACTTATCAATTGCTGCATAGATGTCTTCCATCGCAAAATCCGTATAAGCATTATTATAGGTCACGTGATCTGAAGACGAGTTCAGGAAGTGGTAATTGTCTGTCGTGTCAATAAATGTGTTTCTTCTTACCAAACGCTGGTAGTTGGTAATAAAGGTATTTTTCATAATGGTATACAACCAGGCTTTCAGGTTAGTACCTTCTGAGAACTTCTCTCTATTAGTGAAGGCCTTCAACATGGTTTCCTGTACCAAGTCGTTCGCGTCTTCGTGATCTTTTGTCAATTTTAAGGCAAAAGGCCTTAAGGTTGGTGATACCTGATCTAATGCGTAAGTGAATTCTAAAGCTGTCATCGTTCCAAGTGTCTTACTAAGTGTTTAAAATAACTCCTTTTATCTTTTGTTTAAACAAATCTAATAAACATTAAACAAAAAAGCTAATTACAATACACGAAAACATACATCACTTAAATAATATACAAATACTATATTTACATGTAAAATACATTTAAATAACTGATAATCAATTAATTAACCACCCATAAGTATATCACTATAGGAACACTATATAAGGAACACTTATAGTGGTATAGGATATCCTTATAGGCAATTGCTCTATTTCTGTTCAACAAAAGCCCTTTTAATGTTTAAACAAGTTCAATAAAAGATTAAACAAATGACCTGTAGACTACTCATCGTAGGACTTATTTTGGGGTGTATTCCTCTTTGTTCATCAGGAACTTGGGGGTTCTTTGCCCATAAAGAGATCAATAAGCATGCAATTTTTCTACTTCCAGAAGGGTTGTTCCCTTTTTATAAACATAACTTAGAAGCACTCCTCAAACTTTCGGTCTTACCAGACCAAAGAAGATATGTGATCGAAGGAGAAGACATCAGACATTATATAGACTTGGACCAATACCCTGAAATAGCCCAGAGTTACCCTGCCTGCTTATATGTAAGTAAAGATAGTACTCAGGGCATTGCTCCCTGGAACATTTCGGATATGTGTCACAAGCTCACTTGGGCGTTCCGTGAAAAAAAATATGAACTCATCATTAAATACTCTGCTGAACTCGGCCATTATCTGTCCGACATACACGTTCCTTTACATACCACCTCCAATTATAATGGTCAACTCACCAAGCAAACAGGCATTCATGGTTTATGGGAAAGCCGATTACCTGAATTATTTCTTGAAGAATATGATCTGTTCCTACCACAGGCTTACTACGTTAATGATATTGACAGTCTTGCTTGGAATACCATTATCGAATCACACCAATGCCTGGACTCCGTATTTCAATTAGAAAAAGAAGCTACCAAAGAAATAGGTGAACATCGGAAGTATGGCTTTTATAATAGAAATGGCATCAACACTCATGGGTATTCCAAAAAGTATGCGGCCCAATATCATCAGCTACTACAGGGGCAAGTCAGTCGAAGACTACGTTGTGCTGTGCAATGTATCAGCAGTCTTTGGTATACCTGTTGGGTCAATGCAGGAAGTCCCTCACTCACTCCCTTGGTAATCCATCCAGCAAGCACCTTAGAGGCTTTAATGGACTCCGTCAGTTTTGAAGTGGGGAGACAGCATGAACATTGAGAGTTTTTAATGAAGAATGAAGAATGAAGAATGAAATTACATCTTGGCTTTAATAATGAAAAACCACTCGACTAATAATTATACATTCCTTATTAATAATTCTTGATTATTCATTCTTCATTATATTGACTTTTCGTCTTTTTTTTGATCAAAAACTATTATTTTTAACCCTTCAATGTCTATTAGATAAACAATCTACCAAAGAAGCTTGAATCATGGGATATCAACAAAAGGCCATCAAAGACCGTATTATCTACCTTAACCGCAGGGAAAACAGCATCACCTATCTGGATGCTCAGAAAACCCGATCCCTTAACAATCCAGAGGAAAGGGTACAGTTGAATACTTTTTTGTCCTTGATTTATGATTATAATTATCCTGTAGAACGTATTAAAGTATGCCAGCTGGTTAAAATGGGCTCTGCCAGTAAAGAAGCGGATATTGTGGTCTACTCAGATGATGCCTGTCAATCTCCTTTTATTATTGTGGAATGCAAAAAACAAGGAGTCTCAGCTCAGGTATTTGAGGAGGCTATTGAGCAAGGATTCTCTTATGCTTCAGCCACCTTGGCTAAATATGTATGGACGACCGATGGACACAACAACGCCTACTACGAAGTATGGCCGCATGCAATCGGTGAAAGAAAGCAAAACCAACTGTCTAACATCCCCGCTTATCAAGAAGACACTTCCCTGAAGTTTAAGGTAAAAAAGCAAACACGAAAGCTATTCCGCACTACCCCAGGAAAAACAGCCCCTCTTAAACGACTGTTTCAGCAACCGCTATTCTTGCAAGCTTTTTCTTATGCATTACTTTTTGTACTCTTCCTTACGATCTACAGTAAGATGTCAGTGATGCACTTCCCTGAGTTTTACCAACTCACAAAAAGCTATTGGCCTAAATACGGCATTGATTTTCGATGGATCTACAATATCATCAACTTTATGGCTGCCGGAAGTACGATATTACTAGCCATGCAACTCAACTTCATTCCATTAGCCGTAAAACCCGGCAAAACAACATGGGTACTATTATCAACTATGCTCTACATTCCTGTATGGTTTGTAGGCTCCGAGTTCCGTGGTGCCTGGTGGAACTGGCAACATTACAGTGACATGTCACACCAAACATGGATCTACCTGCAACCTGCCCTATCAGCCTTACCTATACAAATGATCTTATTGGTAGGACTTGTATGGATTGCCGAATATCAACACAAGCATCATCAAAAAAGCGTTCAAGCAAGAAAGGTAGTCAGAAGATAGTTGTTCATAATGTTTAGGTGAGCTTCGCTCGTTCATGATGTTTAGATGTTGAACTACTGAAACAGCTTAGGCTACTCATTGATTCGAATTGAGGTGTTGTATGAGTATCAATATACATCAATCAACAGTTGAGGCGACTTACGCCGCTTGTTTAGTAATATGACGGTTATTTATTCAAACTTAATTATATACATTCATATTCATACAGCTTATCAACTCGAATCAACGATTCAACAACTAAACATCATGAACGAGCGAAGCTCTATTAAACATCATAAACAATTTCATTACCTTTGGGCAGACATTAATCAAGCAGCTATAGTAAAATGAAAGCAACAAAAATCGACATGCAGCGATGGGAGCGTCGCATGCATTACGAGTTTTTCAAAGGATGTGACAACCCTTTTTTTGGGATTACGGCAAATGTGGATGTGACTCATCTGGTTCAGCAAACCAAAGAGCATCAACACTCTTTTTTTCTAGCCTCTCTATACCTTTCCTTAAAGGCGGCCAATGAAATCAAAGAATTCCGTTACCGAATCAAAGATGATGAAGTGTATGAGGTAGAGGAAACTTTTGGAGGCAGTACTATTCTTGCAGAAGACAACACCTTTCGTTTTGCCTACTTCTATTTGAGGGATAACTACTTGGATTTTGAAAGGGAAGGCAAAGCTTCTATTGAAAAATATAGTCAAATCAACGAGCTCCTCCCTACAGAAGGTCTAACACAAGACGGCATCAATCCGTGTTTACACTACTCTACGATTCCGTGGATTTCTTTTACAGGATTTAACCATGCCCGTGCCTATAAGATAGGAGACTCTGTACCCAAGATCGTTTTTGGAAAGTATTTTAAGGAAGGGGATCGTCTCAAAATGCCTCTTTCTGTAGAGATACACCACAGCTTGGCCGATGGCTATCATGTGGGATTGTACTTTGAACGATTTCAGGAGCTGTTGGATACGTACAAGCTCGTTTGAGTGAAGAATGAAGAATGAAGAATGAAGAATGAAGAATGAAGAATGAAGAATGAAGAATGAAGAATGAAATTAGTCGTCTTATTTACATGATTCAAGTTCTACCTCATATATTCCTAATTTTTCATTCTTCATTCTTCATTAAAAATTAAAGCTCCAGCATATCCTGCATACCGTAAACCCCACGCTTACCATTCAACCACTCTGCCGCCACTACAGCTCCTAAGGCAAAAGACTTACGAGTATGTGCCGTATGCTTGATCTCAATACTATCCATTTCAGACTCATAAGTAATCGAATGCGTGCCCGGTACTTCAGGTTCTCTTAAGGCCTTGATGGGAACATACTCTCCTTTTTTACCTTCTCCTCCGGAAAGGTACCACCCCTTGATATTATTCATTTCTTCGATCACTCCTTCTGCCAGCGTAATCGCCGTGCCACTAGGCTCATCCAGTTTTTCTGTATGGTGAATTTCTTCCATACTTACGGTATACTGTGGATGCGGATTCATCATAGCCGCTAATTTTTTATTAAGCGCAAAGAAGATATTCACCCCTAAACTAAAGTTAGAAGCATAAAAGAATGCAGCTTCACCTTCAGAAGCCAAGGCTTCTACTTCAGCTCTTCGATCTAACCAACCTGTTGTTCCACTCACGACACGAAGGCCTTGCTTTAATGCTGTGGTAATATTCTCATAAGCAGCTGTAGGCTGAGTAAACTCTATGGCTACATCCACATGTTCTGCCGTAAAATCTGTAATCTTATCTTTGGTACTTTGATCTACTATACCAGCGATCGTATGTCCTCTGTCCAACAAGATTTGCTCAATGGTTCTTCCCATTTTGCCATAGCCTATCAATAATACTTTCATTGTTTTATCAGTTTGGGGTATAACTTTTTATTTTGAAAGGTAAAATAAAAAAGGTTTGGAGCCATCCCCAAACCATTCAATAATTATAACGCAGAAAGCGCTTTATACTTAAAATACAACAAGTCTCCTTTATTTCTTCAAGTTCAATGCTAATGATAGTCCTAGTACCGGGCTTCTCATTCGATCTGTTTGTAATAACTTAGGTTTTATCACTCCCGAAAGGTCTTCAGAGACATCAAAAGCCTTCATATGAGCATCTACTGCGGCATCCACACAGTTCAATCCATACCAGGCAATCGTTAGGATAATCATAAAATCTCGATCTCTACGATAATTGTCCTTAAATCGATTGAAATTACTATTACTTACGGATTGAAAGTCCTCTGGAATAAGGGCATCATTATGAGGGTTATTGTCACCGGAATAAAGGGCATAGTTACGAAATTCTATATAACGCACATGGTTCTCCCTGATCAAATAACTAAACACAGAAAATCCACCATAAATAATTGGGACCTTCCAGTATTTACGATTCTGTATTTGGCCTAATCCCGGCAATATTGCCGAGGCAAAAGCCCTACGGGTTGGCTCCAAAAAACGTTCTTTTTGGGGCTTCTCCATTTTTTTCTTCTTGAATTTAGTCTTACCGACTTTTGTGCGCTTTAACTCATAAGTTTCTTCTTGCGCATAAAGTGTAGACGTAAAGGCTAATGAAAGCAAGAGTACTGAAAACAGCAATAAGTACTTACTGTATGACCCATTTTTTTTTATCATAAATTGCTACAGTATCTTGGGAGTAGGTAGGTTGTACAATTCACTCGCTTATTCGTATTTCAGAAGCTCCAAAATACGGTTCAAATCTTCTACTGAGTGGAAAGGAATCTTGATTTCTCCCTTATCATCATCTGCTGAATTGATTTTTACTTGGGCTCCAAAATGAGACGAGAGACTATGTTGCAGCTTGCTCAACTCATAGCTCAAGGCCTTTCGCTTCTCCGAAGCCTCTTTCTTTTCCGTCGCCACTCCTTTTCCTTGAATGATATCTCTGACCATCGCTTCTGTCTTTCGAACAGATAATTGATCCTTGACGATCTTCTCGAAAATAGCCAACTGCACGTCAATATTCTCTACATTCACCAGGGCTCTCGCATGTCCCATAGAGATTTCCTTATGCTTTAATCCGTCTTGTATTTGAGGAGGGAGTTTTAACAAACGAAGATAGTTGGTAACCGTTGAACGCTTTTTACCTACACGATCTCCTAGTTCCTCTTGTTTAAGTTCGCATTCTGAAATCAATCGCTGATAACTGAGTGCTACCTCTACAGGATTTAGGTCTTCCCTTTGGATGTTCTCAATCAATGCCATTTCAAGCATTTGCACATCCGTAGCTGTACGTATATATGCAGGAATACGCTCCAGGCCTGCCAACTTAGAGGCTTGCAAACGACGTTCCCCTGAGATCAACTGATAATGGTTATCTGCCATCTTACGCACCGTAATAGGCTGAATAATCCCTTGTACCCTAATAGAGTCAGACAACTCCTTCAGTGCCTCCTGATCAAACTCCAAACGAGGTTGGTAGGGGTTTGTCTCTACTGCACTTACCAGAATTTCATTCAAAGTTTCCTCTTTACGGGATGTACTTCCTGCTGTTGACGCACCTTGAGGAGGTGTATCCCCAAGTAAAGCCCCTAAGCCTTTCCCTAAAGAAGTTCGTTTTTTAAGTGTTTTCTTGTCTGACATAATATACTCACAAATAAATAGGGTGATATAATGGAGAATGAACAGTTTGTACAGTACTGTCCTTATTCCTCTTTCCTTACTTATAGAACAAGGAATAACGCCTGATCATCCTGCCCAAAATGCGAAGAAAGAATAAAATGCTTTATCCGCACAACAAAGCCATTTTCCTTTTCAGAGGTTACGCTTTCAGTGTGGGGTTTTTGTCGATGATCTCTTGTGCCAGGTTCAGGTAGCTTACTGCTCCCTTACTCAAAGCATCATGTGCAATCACAGGAACTCCAAAACTTGGTGCTTCACTCAATTTAATATTACGAGGAATGATTGCCTCAAATACCAAATCACCAAAATGTTCTCTTACATCTTCTACCACTTGATTGGATAGACGAAGGCGCACATCATACATAGTCAATAAAATCCCTTCAATCACCAGCTCAGGATTCAGGCGAGACTGAATAATCTTGATAGTGCTCAATAGTTTGCCTAATCCTTCCAGGGCAAAGAACTCACACTGTACCGGAACCAATACAGAATCTGCTGCGGTCAATGCGTTCACTGTAATCAACCCAAGAGAAGGAGAACAATCAATGATGATGAAATCATAACGATCCTTGATTTTTTCCAACACGCGAAGCATACGTACCTCACGATCCTCTACGTCTATCATTTCTACTTCTGCCCCTACCAAATCAATATGGGAAGGAATGATATCCAGGTAATCATATTCTGACGCCTCTATGATATCCTCAATTTCTACATCACCTACAAGACAGTTATAAATATTATCTCTGGCCTCTTTGGGATCAAAACCTAACCCTGAAGTAGAGTTAGCCTGTGGATCGGCATCTACGACAAGAGTATTAAACTCTAAGGCCGCAAAACTGGCTGCGAGATTGACTGCTGTTGTGGTTTTTCCTACTCCACCTTTCTGGTTGGCTATTGCGATAATCTTGCCCATTGTAGTACTAGCTAAAAAATTATTGAACTTTTGGGAACCCCTTCTCAAGAATGTACTTGGAACCTCTATTTCGACATTCCAATTACACTCTAAGGTAACTGATATTTTCTAATATATTCTGATTTCAAGGACAAATATTACTATACTCATCAACTCTAAGGAATTCAATCACTTATATTTGTTTCTTTAATTTTGAGATCAGAAAAATACAAAGAAGGCGCAATATACTCTAATTTTGTAGCCGTATCAATAAATCATTCCAATGGAAGACTTAAAAAAAGCAAAAAATATTTTTGACTCTCTGGTTGAGCAGCTCATCCCTGTTGTAGGAAAAGAAGAAGCCTCCCCCATGGCCTTCATTCTTATGGAAGATCTTTTGCACATTTCCCGTATTCAGGTACTTAGCAATCAAACGGTAGAAGCTGATCTTTCAAGCTTAGAGACTCCTCTCCAGAAAATCCTGAAAGGAATTCCCTTGCAATATGCCTTAGGGCAGGCACACTTCTATGGAAGAGACTTTGCCGTAAATCCCAATGTACTTATCCCACGTCCTGAGACCGAGGAGTTAGTCCATAAGATCCTTCCTTACCTTCGCCCCAATAGCAATTTACTAGACATTGGAACTGGTTCTGGCTGCATTCCGATCACCCTATATTTAGAGGGACCTCAACCAAATACTTTTGCCATTGATATCAGTACAGCAGCGATTACAACTGCTTCCCAAAATGCAACAAAACTCCAGGCCAAAGTCACCTTTATACATAAAGATATCTTAGCCGAAGAGTTGGATGAATTACCTCCACTAGATATCATTGTCAGCAATCCCCCTTATGTTACAGAGGCTGAAAAAGAACAGATGCTCGACAATGTTTTAAAGCACGAGCCTCACTTAGCCCTCTTCGTTCCTAACCATACCCCTTTATTGTTTTATGAACGCATCGCTGAACTTGCCATAAAGCAATTACGTACCGGAGGAATGCTATTTTTCGAGATCAACGAACAGTTTGGCAAAGAAACTAAGGAGATGCTAGAACAAAAAGGGTTTCAGGAAGTTGGCATTCATAAAGATATGCAAGGAAAAGACCGTATATGCGTTGCCATAAAACCCTAAGAAAATTAGTACCTCTTTTACTACATGACTCTTACAAGGAATTGGCAATCTGATTGTTTTGGTTTACTTTTCTTAGGATACACAACCTATAGCAACTAAGAGCTTGTTTAGATAGAACCATGCCTTTTGAAATAAAACTTCTCAAAACTTAGGTTATAAATAAGTTCATACTAACCCTAACTCTAACCCTTATGAAAAGCATTTTCCAAAAACTGCTAGGCCATCAACCCTATGAAATTGAGGTCACCAAAACCGATGAAGTTTCTTTTAAATATCCTGTTATTGAAATCAAACGATTTGTTGTGGATGGAAAAGTGACTAAAGCAGAAGACTGGTTCAATGAAATGGCAGATGACCTGAAAAAAGAAAAAACCAAGAGTCATTGCCAGTTTGAACTAAAGCTCATGAAAAGAGATGAGGTGATTAAGCAGGTTCACTTGAATTAGGATGAAGGATGAAGGATGAAGGATGAAGGATGAAGGATGAAGGAAAGTACCGCATTGAAGTTTAATCCCGCAACCATTTAGGACAAAAAGCTGGTTTATCGCTTATCGGTTATTGTAATTAAGTTTGAATAAATAATCGTCATAAATGCTTCCCTCAACTCCGCCTAGGGCTAAAGCCCCAGGCTCTTCAAGAAGTACCACTTCGTGGCGATCTATTCTAACGTATCTCTCACAAAAAGATTGAATTGATAACCGCAAAGCTGTATTTCTAAAAGAGCCTGGGGTTTAACCCTAGGCGGGGATGGAGATAACTATTGTGTCGGTTATTTATTCAACCTTAATAACAATAAGCGATAAACAACTTAGAAACGAATACTAGCACCCAAAGATGCAGAACTCAAGGCTACGTCTAAAAACATTCCAAAACGAGGTGTAAGATGATAACGAGCACCTACATGCAAATCAGTATAAAAATACCCTCTTCTTGCTGTCTCTCCTCCATAGTATTCCTGTCCTGGCACTACTCCCAAAGAAACACCACCATAAAGGTCAAAAGCTCTATCCATCTGAAAAATATCATCAAAGTAAAAACGTCCTTTCGCTCCTACTGAGAATCCTCCATAACCTAATCCAAGTCCTAATGTTGGTGCAATCGTAATATCTCTGCTTACGCCAAACTCATAATCCAGGCTCAACGGAATACCTGAATAATATCCCAATCCTGCGCCAATGTTTAATAACCCTGCTCCCGCAACTGTTCTTCTCGCTTGGGTTGAATAAATTCCATTTCCGTTCCCCTCTCCATTACCTTCTCCTGCATAAAGGGTTCCTGACAAAAGAAAAAATCCAAGCATCAACAGAAAACTAATCTTCTTCATCTTTTTTAATTGTTAATAAAAAATTTTATTTATTTAAATCGTTCAATAAGTGTAACGAAAGTACAATTTTCTTCGTCCTTATTACAACAGACTCAAAGCAAAAACTATGCTTTATAGTCATCATTTTTCATAATTCTAGTGTTCATTACATAATACTTGTTATTGCGCGAATATAAAGACCTCCCTTGTTTTCTTCCCATTGCTATACACCTTTAAGACCTACGAAAAGACTGTACTAGCAACAAGAACGTAAGGAAAATTGTATTGGCGATAACCTGTATTTAACAACAAAAACATCAAACATGGATAACAAAAACAAAAGCGGATTCGAAGATATCTTCGGAGATGCTATTCGTGAACTCATCAAAGAAGGATTACTACACGTCAAGGACAACAAAACTTCTAATTTCGAGCAAGTATTCCGAAACTTTGAGTCCTTTGCCAAAGACATCAAATCAGGTAAAACGGAGGAAACAGTAGAGGTAGAAATTGAAGATCTGTCTGATAACGCTGAGGGAACACCTCAAAAAAATACAGAGAAAGAGCTAGCACTCTTGCAAGAGCAAATTGCCTTACTCAAGCAGCAGCTAGCCGATAAAGATCAAATTATAGCGCTTCTTAAGCAGCAACTAGAACTTAAAAAATAAATCACGGGGCGCGATGAATCGCGCCCTTATGATTAAAAAACCAATCAATTCAATGCAATACTTTCAGGACTACATGCACGGAAACGTGTGCTTCGGGTGTGGTACAGAGAACCCCGAAGGATTACAAATTAAAAGCTATTGGGAAGGAGATCGGGCCATTTGTATCTGGGAATCAGAAAAAAAGTATCACGGATGGGCCAACCTTATGGCTGGTGGTATCATTGCCACTATCATAGATTGCCATTGTATGGGATTTGCTATGGCTGATGCCTACAAAAGAGAAGGACGAGAACTCGACAGTCTCCCTGCTTATCGCTATGCTACAGGCACCATGAATATCAAGTATTTACTACCTACTCCCAATAACCAACCTGTTAAGTTGATCGCCTGGGTTACAGAAGTGAAAGGTAGAAAGACCGTTATTCAATGTGAGGTATGGTCAGGGGAAAATAAAACAGCTGAAGCTGAAGTAATTGGTATACGAGTATTTGACAGCAGTAAAGAAGAAGATAAAAGTAGTATCTTTGCCGAAGGAAAGTAGGGGTGCCCCTTGTTTAAATCATTTACAGGGCTGTATCACCCCCCTATGGGTATCCATAATAATATTTTAAGACCATGCACGTAACGGAACCGTCTGTAGACGAATATATCGATTTGAATGCATCTGAGGAAGATGCTATCCTTCAGGAATTAGATAGGGAAACACATTTAAAAGTAGCCTTACCTAATATGATTTCAGGCCATGTACAAGGCCTATATCTAACGAGTCTCACTCGAATGCTTCGTCCAATGCGTATTCTTGAAATCGGTACTTTCACAGGATACTCAGGAATATGCCTGGCCAAAGGGCTTCCTGAAGGAGGGAAAATCACTTGCCTGGAAATCAATGACGAACTAGAAGAAATCATTGATAAGTACTTTACCAAGGCCGGCCTTAGGGATAAGCTAGACCTTCGTTTTGGTAATGCAATGGAAATCATCCCTACATTAGAGGATACCTATGATATGATCTTTATTGATGCAGACAAGCGTAATTACATTCACTATTATGACTTGGTCTTTGATAAAGTAAGAAAGGGAGGATATATCATTGCAGACAACGTCTTGTGGAAAGGAAAAGTGGCTGACCCTACCAAGAATGACAAGGATACAGTAGCTATCCGTGAATACAACGAGAAGGTAAAACAGGACCCTAGAGTAGAAAACTTTATTCTTCCTTTAAGAGATGGCTTATTAATTGCGGAGAAAAAATAACAAGAATTTAATACAATCGTTAAGAGGGATAAGGGGGCATAGGTGAACTTCTTATCCCTTTTATACTCCCTCTTATCTTAAAAATTGTATTTTTGTTGTAATCGAAATGTCTTAAACTAAGATTGCCTTCATAGGTAATAGTCAAAGACCTACAAACATATTTCTAAAACCAATACCAAAATGAAACAATTTCTGCTAATCCTATGTGCCATGGGTATGGCCTCCTCTGTACAAGCTGCACTAGAGGAGTTTACCAGTTATCAGCAGACCCTGCAAGATACCGCCAAGGTAATCACTAATTTGGAAAACCCTTACCCAATTATCACCGAGCAGGAAGAAGTCAGCATCAATGGAATGAAGATCACTAAAGTGAACGCTAATGGCATTCCAGCCTTTATTCCTACCCGACGACAAACCTTACTAAGTATATCGCAAGCCCTTGACATCAGTATCAAAAAAGTCATTAAATATAATGACATGGATATTTATGATGAGCTGCAACCACTACAGGTATATTATTTAAAGTCCAAGGAAAAGAAAGCACCCACAGAGTTTCATATTTCAAAAGGAGGAGAAACACTATGGGAAATCTCTCAACGCTATGGGGTTAGACTAGACCGCATCGCCAAATACAACCGTATAGAAGATAAAGATGTGACAATACAGGCAGGAAGGAAACTATGGCTACAAGAAAAAATGCCTAAGAATCAACCTATCGTGATCATCGAAGAGATACGAGATGCTGAACAAAATAAGATGCCTGAAATTGCTATCGTTGAAAATACGCGTGGTGCTTCTGACAATAGAGAGCCAGAATCATTGGAGCTTCAAAATAACCTTGGCAATCCCCATCCTCACCTTATTCCTGGAACCAACAAACATAAAGTCCAAAAGGGAGAGGATATCTATGACATCGCTAGAGAATATAATGTACAAGTCGCTGACCTCGTTTCATGGAACAACCTTAGTGCCTCTAAGGTAGAGGAAGGGCAAGAAATCTCTATCTCTGCTGCTGCCATGATGGTCGCTACAAGAGGAAATGATAGCAGTACTATGGTACAAGAGCAAGTCTCCGAAAACGCTTCTCCTATTATTCCTGTATATGTAGCCAATACACGTGGAGCAGCTAGCTTTGATTTCTATGCAGTACAAGAAGGGGATCAAATTGTGTCTATTGCAAGCAAACTCAATGTCAGTGTTTTGGACCTAAAAAAATGGAACAACCTTTCATCTATAGACCTCACTGGAATCGAAGAGCTGAAATACATTCCATCAGGGGCCGAAAAAGTTGCACAACCCGTTGCTCAATCGACCACTCCATCTAATATGCATCAGACTGCAGCCGTTCAACCTGAAAGTACTCCTGTTGAAAAAGCTGAAAGTAAAATGGTCGTGAAACGCCCTACATTGACGAGACGTACTCACTTGGTACAAAAGGGAGAGTCCTTATGGGCAATTGCCAATAAATATAATATTGACGTAAAGCAACTTAAAGAATGGAATGGTTTTCAGAAAGGTCGTGACCTAAACTTTGGAACCACTATTTATGTAGATCCTCCATTATTGGAAGATTCAGGCTACCAAAAGCCCGCTACCAATACTCCAGCAGAAGTAGCATTCAATACACCTGCCATACATCAAACCGCTCAGGCAATGCCAGCTCAAACAGCATCGCAGGAAAATGTGAATTACGAGAAGTATACTGTAAAGCTAGATGATTCCATAGAATCGATCGCTTTTAAGTATCAAATGTCATCTGCAGAATTGATTAATGTAAATAATCTTGACCCTGCATGGGGTGTTGTAGCAGGTCAGGAAATTCAGGTAAGAAGTAAGGCCACTCCTGAGAATACTCAGCAGGTTGCTGAGCTACCTGCCCAGCAAAAGAAAGAAGAGCAGCCCACTTTAGTTGTAGAAAGTATGACCAAAGCTAACAGCAGAGGGGTAACTCAAAAAGTTGCCAATACCCAAGCAACATGGGATGAACCTGCTACGACAAAAGCAGAAAAAGCCGCAGAAGAATATCATCAAATGGCTATACAGCCTAAAGAAGTGAATAAAATTGATGCTTATAAGATTGAGCAAATTGATGAGGGAAAAGCTTGGGAGCTTTTACAGGCTAATACACAGCACGTCATGAAACCGGGTGATTATCTTTTGAATATCTCCAAGCAATATAATATCCCGATGCAAGATCTTATCCAATGGAATAACATCAAGGATAAGGAAACCATTGCCGTAGGAGAAACAATCAAACTAAGAGATCCTAAACACCCTAATGTGGTGCCTCAATATCATATTATTAGAAAGGGAGACTCCTTGTTTGGAATCTCCAAGAAATTCAATGTCAATATTGATAAACTGAGGTCTCTGAACGGAATGTCCGAAGGCAGTAACTCTATTGCGACAGGCACTCGCCTTAGAATCAAATAATGTTCATGATGTTTAATTGAGCCTTGCTCGTTCATGATGTTTAGTTGAAGTTTTGAAATCCATTTCATGGATTTGATAGGAAAACAACTAAACATCATGAACGAGCAAGGCTCAACGAAACAATATGAACAACTCAGTATAATTTTACCCAAACACCTCCCTTAGGCTTGTGCGTAACAATCAGTTCGGATCCCACCTTCTCTGATAGCAACTCAAAATCGAATGTTCTCGCAAGCATCCCTAACAACAACACTGCCTCCAGCATTGCAAAATGATTCCCTATACACATCCTTGGTCCTGCGCCAAAAGGCATAAAGTGTGATACTGGACGTTCTTTCACCTTTTCTGGAGAAAATCGCTCTGGGTTAAATACCTCTGGGTCTTCCCATATTTCCGGATTCCGATGCATATGATAAATAGACAATAACACCCGCTCTCCTTTTGGAAAGTGATACCCTTCCACCTCTGCACCTTGAGACAGTCGATTGATAAACGGAACGGCACTACTTAAACGCATTGTTTCTTCTACTACCTGTTGTGTATAGGTCAACTGACGTACTTTCTCAAAACTAGGAGGCTCCTCTCCCCATACCTTTCTCACTTCCTCCTTAATTTGTTGATAAACATCCGGGTGTTTTCCCAAGTAATAAAATGCCCAGGAAAGGGTATTGGCAGTAGTATCGTGGCCTGCAAAAAACATCGTAATGGTTTCATTTCTCAATTGCTCACGACTCATCTTCTCTCCATTATCCTCATAGCGAGAGTTCATCATCATCTCCAGTAAATCATACTTAGGATCTCCCTCATATGCCATCCGTTCTTGTATCAGTTGATCGACTAATGTATGTATGGTTTTATTGCTTTTCTGTAGCTTCTGATGATCTCCCGTAAAGAAACCTGTCAGGTCATAAAATGGATTAAACAATATCTTGGTCACTTGCTCCAAAGAAGTAGCAAATACCTGTTGAAGCTCTTTCGCTGACATATGAATATCGGTAGAATACAACACCCTCAGTACCGCCTTGAATGTAATGGCAGTCATCTCTGTCGCAATGTTGATACGTTTTCCTTTTTGCTGTAATAAATGCGCTACCCCTTCTTCCGCTACAGCATACAAATTATCAAATAACTTTTCCAGGTATTTCCAATGAAAGGCAGGTTGTAAGATCTTTCGGTTTCGTTTCCACTGTTCTCCTTCGCTGTTCAGTATACTGTACCCTCCTACCCTGGCGAGCGCTTTATTGGCATCGGGTTCTTTTAAAAACTCTTTCCCTGACTTCAAGAGAATCTTGCGTATCAACTCAGGATCTGATACCATATACAAGTTTCCTTTCAGTCCTTTAAACGTACAGACTTGATAACGGCTTTCCTTAGTCAGTTGATCAAAAAAGGCTATAGGGTCTTGCTGTAACTTAAGAAAGTTATAGATCGCAGTATTACGAATTTTATAAATGGGCTTTTTAGTCATAATAAAAGGGTAGATGTTTTTATTAAAAAAACGATCTACCCAATAATATGTTCAACTTGCGGCATGGTAATTAGCTGACAATCCAATTATCAATTATCAATGGCTTTGTTGCAACGATATGAAAAAGGCATGAAAAAGTGGTAAGT